>DASZUP010000783.1:0-1927 GCA_035547635.1 Pirellulales bacterium | reverse complement strand
AAAGCTCAATCGGGCAAGCTGAAATTCAGCAACATTCGGCCGGAAATCTACGAAGTGTTCGCCATCACGAAGTTGAACACGTTGTTCGACATCAAGGACGACGAGGCCGGCGCCTTGGCTGCCTTTTAGCGGCAACTCTTCTCACTTCCACGGCACACGCCCATGTCTAACGACGCCTGGACCTGGAGGACGGAGCAGTTCATCCCCAGCGAGACCGGCGCCGGGCAGCGCGTGCTCGAAGACGTGCTCGGGCAGCTTGCCGCCCAACAATGGAGCGAACACGAAGTCCACGGCGTTCATTTGGCCCTGGAAGAAGCCCTGGTCAACGCCATCCGTCACGGCAACGGTTCCGACAGCAGCAAGCAGGTCCACGTGGCCTGCAAAGTCTCGCCCAGCAAGCTGTGGGTGCAAATCCGCGACGAAGGTCCCGGCTTCAATCCCGACGACGTGCCCGACTGCACCGAGCCCGACCGGTTGGAGGTGCCTTCGGGCCGCGGCATTATGCTGATGCGGGCCTTCATGTCTCGGGTTGAATACAACGAGTGCGGCAATTGCGTAGTGATGGAAAAAGAGCGTCCCTCCTCGGCCGGTTGACCGTCCTGACGCCCTTGCCCCGAACGGGGCGATGAATTAATATGCCTATCTACCTTCCCCGATAGCTCAGTTGGTAGAGCGAGCGGCTGTTAACCGCTAAGTCCAAGGTTCGAGTCCTTGTCGGGGAGCTCCTTTTTCGGCCTCGAAAGTGGCCGACTCCCCGGTTTACGCACGGGCCGAGAGCACCCGCTCTCGGCTTTTTGCGTTGATCCCATTTCCCGCAAGGAGTTTCGGCGATTTCGGCCAGCGCTCCCGGCTCTCTCAGTTCGAGAGAGATAAACCAGGGCGTAGGGCGTAAGGTCAAAAAACTAAAACGGCGGTGAAGGCGGGGCGCCATCACGACTTGGCGGCGGCCACCGGACTGAATCTCGGTCGGCACGAGACGTGCTCCTGGGGCGGCGTGGGCGGATTTTCGACGTCGGCGCGCAACGGCGGCGCGGCTCGGGCGGAAGACGAGGCCGTAGGTCGCTTCGTTAGGCGGCGCGGCGATGATAGTAATTCAATAACCCGCCCAGCCGTTCGCGACGTTCGACCTCGCCTGCGGTTTGTTCGACTTCCGGTCCCGGCTCGATCAGCTTGTTTTCCAGCCCTTGATGGTTGCGTTCGGCGTGATAGTGCTCCACGAATTGGGCCGTGGCGTTGCGGAGCGACTGCTCGCCGAAAAAGATCATTCGCGACAAGCACTCGGATTTCAGGGATCTGAAAAACCGCTCCAAGTTCGCGTTCAAATTCGGCGACCTCGGCGGCAGCAATGCGCTTTCGATCCCTTCCTGTTGGAGGATACTGCGCCATCCGTCGACGGCTTGCGACCGCAAGTTGCCGCAGCAGCTTGCCGAGTATGCCATTGGCGGGTGGATTGGCAGCGGCGGCATGGGCGCCGTGTATCGAGCGGTGCATACCCGGTTGGACAAAACGGTAGCGATCAAGGCTCTGTTGCCGCAACGCGTGGGCGACCGCGCCGCGGTGGCGCGATTTGAGCGCGAGATGCGGGCAATTGGCAAACCGAACCATCCCCATATCGTCACCGCGACCGACGCCCGCGAGATCGATGGCTCGCTGTTTCTGGTGATGGAGTTTGTCGAAGGGGCCGATCTGGCAAGGTTGGTCAAACAGCACGGGCCGCTGCGAGCCGCCGATGCGTGCGAGATTGCGCGCCAGGCCGCTGTCGGCCTGCAATACATTCACTCGCATGGCCTGGTGCACCGCGATATCAAGCCCTCGAACCTGCTGTTGACGCCGGCGCCCGATCAGCCCTCGGGCGGGTTGGTAAAGATTGCCGATCTGGGGTTGGCGCTGCTCCACGAATCGGAACACGGGCCACATGCGGCTAGTT
>DASZUP010000782.1:0-9153 GCA_035547635.1 Pirellulales bacterium | reverse complement strand
CATCTGCGTGCCGGGCGGAGCCGCAGCGTACCCCTCGACCGTGCTGATGACCGCCGTGCCGGCCCAGGCTGCGGGAGTGAAGGAACTGGCGATCGTGGCGCCGCCCACGAAGTTTGGCGCCTACAGCCAGGATCTGCTGGCGACTTGCCATGAGATCGGCGTACGCGAAGTTTACCGGCTCGGCGGAGCGCAAGCCGTGGCGGCGCTGGCTTACGGCGTCGAAGGCCTGCCGCGCGTCGACAAGATCGTCGGACCGGGCAACCTGTTCGTAGCCTTGGCCAAGAAGTACGTCTTTGGCGAGGTCGACATCGATTCGATCGCCGGGCCGAGCGAGGTGGTCGTCATCGCCGATGAGTCGACGCGGCCCGACTACACGGCCGCCGACCTGATCGCCCAGGCCGAACACTCTCCCGGCGCCAGCGTTCTGATCACGTGGAGCGAGCAGGTCCTGGAAGCAACCAGCCAGGAACTCGCCAGGCAGCTCGCGACGCTCGAGCGCGGCGATCTGGCGCGGCAGTGCCTGGAAGAGTTCGGGGCGTTGATCCTGGTGCGCGACGCCGACGAAGCTTGTGCCCTGGCCAACGAGATCGCCGCCGAGCATTTGCACATCGCCACCAACAACGCTGAGCAACTGCTGGAAAAGATCGCCAATGCGGGCGCGGCGTTCCTGGGCAACTACAGCCCGGTAGCGCTAGGCGACTATGCAGCCGGCCCCTCGCACGTGTTGCCGACCGGCGGCACGGCGCGCTGGGCCAGCGGTTTGTGCGCCAACGATTTCCTCCGCCGCACCAGCGTGATTCACTTTGACCGTGAAGGTCTGGCCGGTCTGGCGCCGGAAGTGCAAACGCTGGCCGACGCCGAAGGCCTGACCGCCCATCGCGCCAGCGTCGATATCCGGCTGGAGAAAGAAGCGTGAGTAAGTCTTTAGATGGGGCGACGTGAGAGGATGAAGGAACGTTTTCGGTAAGGGGATGGGGGGATGAAGAGGAGATGAGGGGACAAGAAAAAAGTTTTGCCACAGAGGGACGAAGAACGCGGAGATGAAGGCAACTTGAGCCACGGATTTTCACGGATCAAACACGGATAAAGAACAAAAAGACAATCTGTGCTTGATCCGTGTAAATCCGTGGCGAGCTTCCTTGTCGTCGCCAGCTCGGGTCGGTTCCTTAAACAGATTGCTCCCCTCATCCTTCATCCCCTGATCTTCTCCGCATCTCCCTATCCCCTCTTCTAAAAACGCCGCATCATTACCGGACGCAGCAAAGAAAAAGAGAACGTACCCGATGTCCTACTTCCGTCCCGCCGTCGATGCGATGAGCGGCTATGTGCCGGGCGAGCAGCCGCAGGCAGGCAAGTTCATCAAGCTGAACACGAACGAGAATCCTTACCCGGCCTCGGCGGCCGTCGCTCGCGCCGTGCAGGCCGTGTTGGAGCGAGGGCTGGAGCGCTACCCTGATCCGATGGCGAACGGTTTTCGCCGTCGTGCGGGCGAGGTGCTCGGCGTCGATCCCGACTGGATTCTGTGCGGCAACGGCAGCGACGAGATCCTGACGCTCATCACGCGCGCTTTCGTCGGCGAGGGGCAGCGGCTGCGGCTCCCTTATCCGAGCTACATTCTCTACAAAACGCTGGCCCAGATTCAGGGCGCCGATAGCGAAGAAGTCCGTTTCGACGCCGACTGGTCGCTCTCGGACGGTTTTGCCGAGGCGACCGACGGCTTGCGGCTGGCGTTTCTGCCGAATCCGAACAGTCCCTCCGGAACGCTGGTTTCCCCGCAGCGCATACTGGAATTAGCCGAACGTCTGCCTTGCCCGCTGCTGGTCGACGAAGCCTATGTCGACTTCGCCGATACGAATTGCCTGAAGCTGGTGGCTGAGAACGAGAAGATCATGGTCTCGCGGTCGCTGAGCAAATCGTACGCACTGGCCGGCCTGCGATTCGGCTTCATCGTGGCCCAACCGCAGATCATCGCGGGCCTGGCGAAGATCAAGGACTCGTACAATTGCGACGCGCTATCCATCGCGGCGGCGACGGCCGCCATCGACGATCAGTCCTGGCTGGCGGAAACCCGAACGAAGATTCTTGCCACGCGCCAGCGTCTGACCGCCGGCATGCGCGAGCTGGGCTTCGCGCCAGTCGAATCGCAAGCGAATTTCGTCTGGTGTCCGCATCTCAGCGTGCAGGTCCAGCCGTTGTACGAACGGCTCAAGTCCAACCGCATTCTGGTCCGTTATATGAACTATGCCGGTTGGGGCGACGGCCTGCGGATATCCGTCGGCAGCGACGATCAGATCGACGCCTGCCTGGGATGGCTGAAAACTATGGTTTAACGTCCGAGCATCGATTGCTTTGGATTATGTCTTTCTGGAAAGCCGCTTATGCCCCGTACCGCCCGCATCGACCGCAAGACGGCCGAAACCGAAATCAGCCTGGAACTGAACCTCGACGGTTCGGGACAAGCCAACATCGCCACGGGCGTCGGCTTCTTCGACCACATGCTGACGCTGTTGGCCAAGCATGCGGCGATCGATCTCACCGTCGATGCCAAGGGAGACTTGCACGTCGATCAGCACCACACGGTCGAGGACGTCGGCATCTGCTTCGGCTCGGCCTTGCGCCAGGCCTTGGGAGACAAGGCGGGCATTCGCCGCTACGGCCATTTCACGCTGCCGATGGAAGAAACGCTGGTCACATCGGCGATTGACCTGAGCGGCCGTTATTTTCTGGTCTTTCAAGCCGCTTTTCCGTCGCCCAAAATCGGCGACTTCGACAGCGAACTGGTCGAAGACTTCTGGCAGGCGGCGGCGGCCAACGCGCTGTGCAATCTGCACGTCGTGCTGCACCACGGCCGCAACAGCCATCACATCAGCGAGGCAATCTTCAAAGGCACGGCTCGAGCCCTGCGGATGGCCGTCGAGGCGGATCCTCGCATGCAAGGCGTGCCGAGCACGAAAGGAACGCTGGGGAATTGATGCAGCGCCCCCATGCGGCCAGCTACCAGCCGAGCGTCGGCTCATTAACCAACCTTGAACGCGAGCCGGTCAACGGAGAGAATGGGTGAAAAGCACCCAATAAAGACTCCCTCCGGTCCCGAATAACCCCGCCCATGCCTGCAGTCTGCATTCTTAAGCGGCGTCTGAGCTGGCACTGGCCGCAGTGGCGCCTTAGCGCCAGCTTTGTCGGCCTCGCCGCGGTCGCCGGTCTCTGTGCCATGCTGCGACGTGCGCCGTACGAAGAAGCCGTTGGCGCCCTGGCAGGCGGCACTGTGCTGCTGTGGGCTGTCTTTTGTTGGGCGCTAGTACGACGGAACCGTTGGTAAGCGATGCGCCTGCCCCCAATTAACGCGCTTTCCCGTTTGCTGCGGCGAACGCCGCTCTCGCCGGAAGAACGAGCGCTGTACCAGCGTCGCCGGCTGGTGAAGCTGACGGGGTTGGCCGTGCTGGCCCTTGGCAGCCTGTTCTTCCTGGCTTTTCTGTTCTTCGCCATGCCGGGCCGCCTGAGCAACGGCGAACTCGGCGTACTAGCGATGGTCGGCATCTTCCTGTTCGGCTCTCGGCTCGTCAGCCTCGTGCGTCGCATCAACATTTTCCGGCGGCGGCGTTAAGGCGCAGCTCGCGTTTCATCGCACCGCCTCACTGCCGCTCGCGAAACGCCGTCAGCACCGCCTGCCAATTCTCCGGGCGACTGTGAAGCACCTCACGGCATAAACTGCGAAAGCTTTCGCGCCGAGCCGGCTCATTCAGGTAATCCACCTTGCTCGTACCGTCGAGCCGGGCCCAGCCGCAAGCGGCGAAGTTCCATGCGGCGCGGCGCTGCAAGTCCGACCATTCTGCGCCGCCAATTCGCTCAGCCAATTCGTCTTGATATGACTGCCAGAAACGCTCGGTCAGTGCGAGATAGGGTTCGATCTCCGGAGCATGATACGCGGCCTTGAGCATCAAGTGGCTGAGGAAGAAGCCCAGGTCGAAGGCTGGATCGCCAAAGTGTCCGGTCTCAAAATCGACCAGCAGCAGTCCGCCTTCGAAAACCAGCAGGTTCTTCGGACTGAAATCGGCGTGTACCAATGAACGGCGATGGCGCCAGACCGAGTCGATCAACTGCTCGAGCGCCGCAGCGTCGGCGCCAGGAAAAGCCCTGGCCAACGTACGGTAATAAGGATCTAGTCGCAATTCGTCGAAGATCTTGCGATCTTCCAGCCGCTCAGCAATCACCGCAGCTTGCCAACTGGCGGCGTGCAAGCGGCCGAGCAGCCGTCCACAGGCGGCTGCGATTTCCGGTTCGACGCGGCCGGCCAGCAGGTCGGCCTTCCAAACCCGATGGTCCTTCGGCGCCGCCGTCATGGCGAAGGCGTAGTTCTCGCGGTCCTCATGCAGAATTCGCGGCGTTTGCGCAACCAGTTCTCTCTGTGCGGCCGCCGGCGCCGCATCGAGCAGCTCCGCGCAGACCCGCAATACCTCGACCTCGCGCCAAATCCGTTCGACTCCGCAGAACCACGGGTCGGGCGTTCGCAGTTGCGCCCGAGCCTGTTTCAATACGAAGTCTCCGCCCGGCTCTTCGGGCCGGGAGACGTACAGCACTTCATTCGAGACGCCGCCGGCCAGTTCACGCACCAGAATCCGCTCGTCGCCGCGGACCCACTCTCGCTGGCGGAGATACTCAGCGGCGTTTTGTTCGTCGATTAACAGCAAGGAACGGCGCAGGCAAAGAACAAGGAGGCAAAATAAGACGGGCGAGCCGGAAGCGTCAGCTTCCGTTTGGGCAAGAGAGCAACCGTCAGTCGGTTCTTATCGGTAAACATAAGCCCCTCGCGTCAGGCGCCTTCCTGGAGCTTTTCCAACGCCTCCGGCAACCCTGGAACGCCTTCAGCCCCGTCCGGCACGGTGATGGACGAGCCCTTGAACGCCTCGCCGATCGGTTCGAAGCGGCCGCCGAGGAACTTGGCCAGAAAGGCCTCCATCACGGCGTTGAATGAGAGCCGGTTCTCAGGCCGAGCGAAGCCGTGTCCTTCGTCAGGATACAGCACGTAGGTGACTGGAATCTTCTTTTCTTTCATCTCGTAGACGATCTGGTCCGACTCGGTTTGCTTCACCCGCGGATCGTTCTTGCCCTGGCCGATCAACAGCGGCCGCTCGATCGCCTCGGCGTGCGAAAGCGGCGAGCGTTCGGTCAGGAAGTCGCGGCCCTCGCTGCTGCTGAAATCCCCAACGCGGTCTTTGAACATCTGCACCATCGGCTGCCAGTAAGGCGGAATGCTGTTCAACAGCGTCAAGATATTCGACGGCCCGACGATATCCACTCCGCAGGCGAACACGTCGGGCGTGAACGTCAAACCCACCAGCGTCGCATAGCCGCCATAGCTGCCGCCCATGATCGCCACGCGTTTGGGGTCGGCGATCTTATTGTCGACGGCCCACTTCACGGCGTCGAGCAGGTCATTGTGCATTTTGCCCGCCCACTCTTTATTGCCGGCGTTGAGAAATTCCTTGCCGAAGCCGGTCGAGCCGCGGAAATTGACCGACAGCACGGCGTAACCGCGATTGGCCAGTAGTTGATGCTGGGCGTCGAATCCCCAATCGTCGCGGGCCCAGGGCCCGCCGTGGACGTTGAGCACCATCGGCAGCGGCGCCGCGGGCCGACCGTCGCCGTCTTCATCGGCGCCCGGCGGCAACGTGAGATAGGAGACCAACTCCAGGCCGTCGCGAGACTTGATCACCTGCGGATGCATCTTGGCCAGCGGCAGATCGGCCAGGTCATTACGACTGTTGAATAAAAACGTCGCTTTCGGCTCGGCGCCCCGATCGTAGCGATAATACTTCACCGGGCCGTTATCGAGCAGAAACGCCACGATCCAACGCTTGTTGTCGAGCGATTGGCTGGCGATGGAAATCTCTCCGTCGGCCACCGTGCCCAGGTATTTGAAGTCAGCGGCCACGCCGGGCTCCAGCGGTTGCCACTCCTTGCGCAAATAGGTGAACGAGACCGCCTGAACGGTGTTCTCCGTCGGATGCATGAGCAGTTCGCCGATGTCCGCCCGGGCGTTCTCGGCCACCACTTTCTGCTCGCCGTTGGTCAGATCCCACGTTGTCAGGGCCCCGGTGTTGCGATTGCGGCTGTCAAGGAAGTACAGCACGTCGCCGCTTTTATCGAAGCCGATCGGCGCCGTGGTCAGCGTGTCTTCCATGGGAATCCGAACGAGCTCTTTCCACTGGTCCTCGGCTTCGCGCTCGAGGATGTCGCTGCCTCCTTCGGGCGTCATTCGCGAAGCCAGCCGCACGCGCAAGTCCTCATCCGTGACATAGCCGACAAAGTTTTGCGTGTTCTTTTCGATCAACTCCCGCTTGCCTGAAACGAGATCAATGCGGTAGACGTCGTGAACCTGGGGATCGCGATCGTTGAGCGAGACGAGAATTTCGCCGGGAATCCGATGACTGACCGCCTGGATCTGAGCGTTCACCTTTTCGATTGGCGTGAGATCCCTGGTCTTCAAAGTCGCCAGATCGACGCAGTAGACGTGCCAGTCTTCGTCGCCGCCGACGTCTTGCAGGTAGATGATATGCTCGTTGGTGTAGGCCCAGAAGTAGCGGCGAATGCCTCGCAGCTTGTCCTGCGTCACCGGCCTGGCCGAGTCGGGATCGTCGATCGGGCCGACCCAGACGTTGAGCACGCCCTCAACCGGCGCCAGGTAAGCCAGGTTCACTCCGTCAGGGCTGATGCGCGCGGCGGCCTTGTCCGGATTGCCGAACAGCTTTTCGCGAGGAATCAGCGGAGTATTTTTCAGGTAATCTTCCGGCGACGGCGCATCGTTCACGGCGGTCTCCTCCTGCTTGACGGCGGCCGCCGCTGTCTGCTCGCGGGCGGCCTTCTTTCCTGCTTCCTTCTGATGACCCGGGTCGGCAGCCTGTTTCCCGGTCGGCTCTTGCATTGCTTCTTTGTCTCGTTTCGGTTTGGCTGCAGAGGCGGGCGCCGGTTCGGGTTCGGCCACGGCCGGGGCGGGAATAGATTCAACCGCCAGCTCCGCCGCGTGACCTGGCTCCGCATCGACTGCTGCATGCTGCGCCTGCTCCGCAGGATTGCATCCGAGAGCCAGTTCTAACAAGGCAAGCATGACAAAATGGCAGTATTTCATGGCCAGACTCTGCGGCTCGGGAATTCGAAAATCAGGCACGGGCGTCGCTTCGCAAAGAACGCACCCGCGGCAACATACGCAAGCCAAGCGCTTTACCGACGTTCAATGTGGGATTTGCGTCTTGTAGGGTGGGCATTGCCCACCATGATCCACCGGTGGGCAATGCCCACCCCACGTGCCCACTGCAAAACCAACGCCTCACACAGCGACAGGCTCAGAATAACGGATACTCGGTAATGATGCCTAGAGCGCGATCCCGACTCGCGGCCTGCAAATATTGGCCTTTCTCTGCCGCAACCGTTAATATGTCTGGCTATGAAGAGGGGCGCCAAGACCAGCTCATCGCTGCACGAGGAGCGTCCGCGTTACCAGCCGCTGGTCATCGCGCTGGCTGCGGTCTGCGCCGGCATTTTCTACGATCGCCGGGCGGCGTTGTCGATGGAATTGTACCTGGCCTCGGCCGGCGCAAGTCTCTGCCTCTGGCTGCCGTTGTGGCGATACCATCGCGAGCGATGCGCGGCTGCAGTCCTCGCGCTGTGCCTTGCGTCGCTCGGCGGCGCCTGGCATCACTACCGCTTCAACTTGTTCGCCGATGATGAATTGGGCCTGTATGCCCATGAGCATTCGCAGCCGATCTGCATCGAAGCGATCGCACTGGTCCGGCCGCGCCGGTCGCCGGCGCCGCCGTTCGATCCCCTCTGCGCCATTCCACGCGGCGACCGCAGCCGGCTGGTCGTGCAACTGACCGCCTTGCGCGACGGCGAAACGTGGCGGCCCGCCTCAGGGCGTGCGCGGCTGATCGTCAACGGACATGTGCTCGGCGTATGCGCCGGCGACCGGCTGCAGATCTTTTGCCAGCTTTCGGCGCCGGCCGGCGCCCACAACCCCGGCGAGTTCGATTTTGCCGAACATGCCCGCGGTGATCGCGAATTGAGCCTGCTCTCGGCTGACTTTCCCGACTGCGTCACGGTGCAGGGCAGGGGGCCGAAGCGGCAGTTTCGCGATCTGTTCGAACGGCTCCGCCAGAGCGGCCGGCAATGGCTCTTCAAGCAACTTGCGGCGGATCGCGCCGGACTTGCATCCGCCCTGCTACTCGGTATGCGCGAAGACTTGGATCAGGAGGCAACGGCGGCCTTCTCTCAAACCGGTACGATTCACTTGCTCTCCATCTCCGGGCTGCATGTCGGCATTCTGGCCGCTTTTTTGTTCGGCTTCATGCGGCTGGGATTGCTTTCCCGCGGGCCGGCGCTGGCTGCCGTGGCGCTGGTGGTCTGCGGCTATGCGCTGTTGATCGACGCCGAGCCGCCGGCCGCTCGCGCAACGGTGCTGGTATTGGCCGTGTGTCTGTCGCGCTACCTGCGCCGTTCGTTGCCGACATTCAATGCGCTGGCGGCCGCCGCACTGTTGGCGCTCACCTGGAACCCGGCCGATCTGTTCAGGATCGGTCCCCAGCTCTCATTTTTAGCGGTGGCGACGCTTGCCTGGTTCGGCCCATTCTGCCGCCCGCGGCCGCCGAGCGATCCGCTTGAGCGGCTGATCGCCGACACGCGTCCCTGGCCGCAGCGCGCGGCGCGCTGGTTCGGCAGACAAGTGTGGCACACTGCGGCGTTGAGCTTCTGCGTTTGGGCCGTCAGCGCGCCGTTGATCATGGCCCACTTCCATCTCTTCTCGCCGGCCACGCTCGTACTGACGCCTCTGTTGGGACCTGCGGTCTTCGTCGGCCTGATCTCCGGCTTCGCGGCGCTGGCGCTCAGCTGGCTGGCGCCGCCGCTCGGCCAGGTCTGCGGTTGGATTTGCGACCACGCGTTGTGGTCGATTGACGTCGCCGTCGAACTAGCCAGCAGGTGCCGCGGCAGCCATCTGTGGCTGCCCGGCCCTCAGCAGTGGTGGCTGTGGGGCTTTTATGGAGCACTGGCGTTTTGGGCCGCCGCGCCGCGCTGGCGATCGCCCCGGCGCTGGGTGGCGGCGTTGTTGGCGGGTTGGTCGGCAATAGGGTTGGGCGCGGCGGCGTTCAACTTGCGCCACGA
>DASZUP010000781.1:0-2545 GCA_035547635.1 Pirellulales bacterium | reverse complement strand
TGCTGGCCGCCGCGATGCCTTCAAGGTGAGCGCGTTCGCTTTCCGCACCGATGAGGAGCGTCCGTACTCCGTGGTTGGCCTGTAGATGCCGGATCACGGCGGCGAACCGATCGGCGGGCCATGTTTTTAGCGCGACATTGGCGAACCCAGCGGCGGCGCAGATCGCGAAGCGACGGGATTCGAGCTGCCGCTCCCGCAATACACGATCGGCCGCTCCATCTGTGGCTGGAACGAGCTCTAGCCGCACTGGGATTCGCGGCCGTGCGGCTCCGAGCAGCGCATCGGCGAGCCGCCAATTTCGCTGCCAGTCCGGCTCGGTCGGCTCGATGGGGAGATGCTCGTTGAAAGCGGCCGATGCGTCGACGGCGAGCATCAGGCGGAGCTGCGTCGCGAAAAATTCGTCGTGCGCGTCGGATCCAAGCGCCATCCTTTGGGTGGCACCGCTGGTGGCGGCTAACCCGATTTCAACCCAGGTTCGCCGGGACGTCGCGGCGACGACGGTTTCGGGCTGGATCTCCGACAAGACTTTCCGCAGACGCGCGAATTCTTCCGCTTCCTCGGATGGACCGTGCCCAAAGGGGTCGATCGTGGTGGTGATCCATTCAATGCCCGCGGCGAGACGAGGTGCGATGTCAGCGTACGCTTGCCGAATGAGCACGATCAACCGCCTTTGGGGCCAAGCATCGCGAATCGTGTTCAGGGTAGGAGCGAACAGCACCAAATCGCCCAGCGTATCTACCTTGATAAAGACGACGGGGCCTCGTTTTTCGGCGGAACTTGCAGCGGAACTAGTCATGGCGTCGAAGCGGGAGCGACGCGAAGATGGACCAGGCGCACGGCGCGTTGCCGCGAATCGGGTGCAGGCAACGTGAATTCGTTTGAAGCATGGAATTCGATTTTGCGCATTTCGTGCGACGCCGGCAAATGTAGCGTTACGGCCGGCCGGTGACCGGGCGTCAATGCCGTGTCGGCCATGATCTTCGTTCCTGTGACCTGTAGCTGCAGATTCCCTGTGGTTTCACCGTGGCCGAGAACAGGGCATTCAAACTGCAGAAATACGTCGATTGCTTTATCGCTCGGCGGCAGGACAAGTGTTGCCGAACCACGCATCCAGCCGTCGTGATCAATGCCAGTCGCCGCCAGCCGCGCCTCATGAGAGTCGTCGTAGTTCGAATCGATCACGGGACCCGGATTCACGAGACCGAGATAGTCGAGCTTAGCTGCGACGGGACGGCGATCTCGGCCCGCCAAGGTTCCGATTGCCGAAAACTCGAGGTTCACATCCGTCGCCTCGCTCTCAGTTACGGGCAACAACCAGTCGAACTGGCCCCGCGACATCGATGCCTCACCCACGATTTTGCCATTGATCGTGAACTTGACGACGCCGGAGCCGATCGGCTGGCCCTCGATTAACGGGACATAGCCGCGAAAACGTATGAGTTCTCCTTTCTTTGCGCCGTCGATGACGAAACGGGCATGCGGAGACAGCCAGCCATCTTCGTATGCGCCGGAAAATTCGAGATCCCGTGCCAGCGCCAGATCCTCTGGGAACTTTCCTACCGCACGCGGACGATGGAGGTTGCCATATTCCGTTTCACTTAGCGCCGAGATATCGCGCGCCCATCCGAGCAGGCGACGATAGTCGAGCGCTACGCTTTGGTGATAAAGCTTCTTTAAGCCTGGTCGATAATCGATCAGCTGCTCAGGATATTCCGCGAAATCGAGCGCGACATAACTGATGCCGTCGAACTTCTCGGGCGTAAGTGGACCAACGATCCAATTAAATGCCCCGTTGCCGACGGCACCGAGTGGCATGTCGGAAGCGGCTCGGATGACCGCCCGCGGATTCCACGCGGTGCGTCCCGTAACCAAGGTGCGCGTCGCCGCGACGCGGAGGTAGATTTTCGGCGAAGGTTTATCGATGCGGAGCAGAAGGAAGCGGCCGATGCCATTGAACTGATGGCCTGGCGCGAACAAGTCTGGTTCCTGCTGAAAAAAGGCGATACGACGGCGGTCTCCCAAATAGTAGTGGTTGCCCAGCCATGAGTGCACGAAAATCACCCGATTCTGCACGTTGGCGGCCGGTTCGATGACGAACACTCCCTCGTGCGTTGGCACCGTGGGCGGATCGAACTTGTTGAACAGCGACAGACGCGGATCGACTGAAACGTAGTAATCGGTGGGCCGTGCGATCACCGGTTGAGTGAATTGCGTGCGCCAGAGGATGGCCGGTTCGATGAGTCGATTATTGCGCCACTCGATTAGTGGATGGGCTTGCGCCATCTCGTCGAAATGGGGCTGCAGAAGCAGCGGCCAGGTGGGATGCGTATAATCCCATCGCGTTGTTGGAAAGAAGTAGTCCCGTGAAACCAGGGCCAGCGGATAGCCGCGCAATTCCGAGGTCGCGAATTTAGCCGCCACCACATTTTCAATCGTGCTTGTCAGCTGGGCATCCTTGTTGGGTGGAGGCGTCGTCTTGAGTCCAAGTTGGGAAGCAAGTCGCATCTCCGTCAGGCCGCCACTCTTGGTGCCGCGCGAAAAATCC
>DASZUP010000780.1:0-3474 GCA_035547635.1 Pirellulales bacterium | reverse complement strand
ATGATCGGGTAGGCGAGGTTGCGCCGGGGGGATCCTTCGCAACTTCCACGAACCGACTTCGGGTGCGGGCAGCGCACCGAGCGGTTCTCCTCCCTCCACGGCCCCGCCGTCCGATCTTCGCGCTCGATGCGCAAAAACTAGGCTATTTGCCGTGATCCATAGGAGGAGGGGAAGCATGCATCGCTTCATCGTGGCTTGGGCGATCTCCGCAATCGCCTTGCTGTCGCCGAACCTGGCGACGGCGTCGGATAAGGAAACTGATAAGGAAACTGCACAGCGCATTGCTACTTCGCTTGACAAGAGCGGGCGCTTGGTCGGGTACAGGTTCTCCGTGAAATACCACGACGGCACCGCCTGGCTCAAAGGCCGCGTGAGCAGCGAAGAGCAAAAGGCCATGGCCATCGAGATGGCCGAGCAAATGCCCGAAGTCTCGCAAGTGGTCGACCAACTCACGGTCGAAACCGCCGAACCACAAGCAGTTCCTGTGTTGCGTCCGGTCGCCAACAACCGGCCGCACCAAGCGAATCCTGCGCAGACTTTGGCGCCGCAGCAGCCGGTGGTCTATGCCGCCAAGTCACCCCGCGCCAATGCCGCGGCGACGCTGCGCATGGCCCAGCCGACGGTCGATCCGAATGTGCAAATGACCGCGGGAGAACTTTCGTTTCCGGAAGGCGAAGTCGGCCGCGACGCCCCGACGCAACTGGCCAGCGCCGAGCCCGCCGTTCAACCGGTGAGCACGAAGCGCTCGATCATTCGCCGCCGAACGGTGTCGTCTCACCAGGCCGAACCGGCCCCGACGCCGATTGCTCGGCCGGTTGCCGCGCCGCAACAGGTTCATGGCATGCAAGATCAAGGCGTCACGATGATTAATGGTCAGCGGGTTCGTCTGGTCGCCATGGTTCGGACGCCCGACGGCGGCCTCGCTCCGGCCGATCCCGAATTAGCGAGCCGGTATCCCCAAAACGGTCAAGCGCAACTGATTCCGTTGACCCGCGACCAGAACGGCGCGTTGGTTCCGGCCCAGCCGCGTGGCCAATCGACGGCAAAGCGTCGGGGCCGACCGCTGGCGATGGGTGCTCGCGGCAACCAGGGCCAGGTTCGCCCGGCGGCCTACCAAGGCGGCCCCGGGCCCATGGTCGAAGCTATTCCCGGCGCTCCGTTGCCGGCCCACGCTCCGGCCCCCATGGCTGGCCCCGCTCCGGCTTACTACGATCAGCCGAACATGCCGAACTACGCCTGGCCAAGCTATGCGGCCTACCCGAACTATGCGGCCGTGACGTATCCCAAGCAGTACTCGCCGACGGCTTGGCCGTATATCGGCCCCTTCTATCCTTATCCCCAAGTTCCGCTCGGCTGGCGGAAAGTGAGCTTGGAATGGGATGATGGCTGGTGGTTCTTGGACTTCGACGATAAGAACTGCCACTAGTTTGCAATCGGAGCCCTTGTCGCAACGCATGCACTCCTCGAAGCCCCCGGCGGAGACGTTCCGCTCGGGGGCTTTTTTGCTTTCCGATCGGCCGTTTTTTCAACAAAACCGGAAAAACCCGCAAGTTCGGCCCGTTTTGACTCGATAAGTAGTTCTGGCCACAGCGGGGTATCCGGCGGTAACGCCATTGAGACCCCGCTCGACGCCAAATCCATTCTTACAACGTCCGGCCAGTACAGGTGCTTTGAGGGATTGACCATGTCGTGCAAGTCGCTCCATGCTCCGATTCTTAGCCTGATGGCGCTTGCCGCCTTTACGGCGTCGGGTTGCACCTGGCCTTTGAACACTGTGTTCAGCAGCCCTTCGATTCACGTTCCTGTGCCGATTCCGTTGAGCCCTTACTTCCAGAAGGAGCAGGAAGACAAGTTCTGGATGAAGGAACGCTACGCCCGCGTGCCCATCCTCGGCCCGATTACCGCAGGCGGTCCGGCGGTCGCCCTCGATCCGCCTTCGCCTGACGAAGTGATGCGGGCCTTCGAGCGGGCCCGTCCGGTCGAAGGCGGCTGGCCGCTCTTGCACGAAGTGCAGCGCAACAACGTGCGGATGGTGGTCGAGCCGATTTCCGACTACGTCGACCCGCCGCGCGTATATCCGCTGATCGGACCCGCCCAACTGCACCACGCCCACTACAAGTGCATCATCTACTACACCGAAGTCACCCGCGTCGGCTGGCCGGTGCCTTACACAACGGTCGACGAAGACTCCCAAGAGGTGATCTACATCGACCACAACCACTTCCACATGGTTGGCAATGTGAACGACGGTCCGGGCGGCAATCTCTAATCGGGGCAAGGCGTTCGAGCATCGCAACTTAGCAGCAGCAGCCGCACCGCCCGCCAGGCTCCGCAAGGACTTGCCGCCCCAGACTCGGCAGGGGTAGGATAAGAAATGGGCTGAAACGGTCTCCTGGCGAAATGGCTGCTGGCTGGCGATGCAAGCGATTGCGAAATTCACTCCAGCGTTCCTTCTCGCCTGGGCTATTGGCGGCGAGACATTCGCCGTCGCCGGTCCTGCCGAAGACCAGTACGCCGTGGGCGCCGGCCACTATCAGCAGCAACGCTGGAAGCTTGCCGCTGCCGAGTTTCGCACCTTTCTGGCCGATTTTCCGAATCACGCCAAGGCGAGTCGCGCCACGTTTTACTTGGCCGAGTCGCTGGTGCAGTTGCGCGAGTTCGAGGCGGCGGCCACTGAATTCCGCGAATTCCGCCGAAAGTTTCCCCAAGACCGACTGGCAAACAAGGCCTTGTTCCGCTCGGGCGAAGCCAGCTATCTGGCCGGCAATCTGAAAGAGGCTGAGCACGACCTCGGCGAATTTCAGACTCAGGCGCCCGACGATCCGCTCAATGCTTACGTGCTGCCCTACCTGGGCGATATCGCTGCGCAAGGGGGCGATGCACGTAAGGCGCAGCAACTCTTTAGCCAAGGGCTCGAGCGCTATCCTCAAGGCCCGCTGCAAGACGATTGCCGTTTCGGCCTGGCCAAGTCGCTTGAAACGCTAGGCAACGTCGAAGACGCCCAGCGGATCTATCTGGCATTGGCCTCGAAGTCCGCGAGCCCTTGGGCCGACGACGCCCAGTTTCGTCTCGGCGCCAGTCAGTATGCCCAAGGGAACTATGCCGCTGCGCTAGAAACCTTCGATGCCTTCCGTACAGGCTTCGCCAACAGCGAGTGGAAGGACAAGGCGGCTCTGGCCGCGGGGCAATCCCTTTTTTATCTACAGCAATACGATCAAGCCTTGGCCCGCTTTCAGGCGCTGACGAGCCAGGCGCACGTTGGCTTGGAAGCTCGCTACTGGATCGGCCTGACTCAGAAGGCCCGGCATGAGTGGGACGCCGCCGCCAGCACGCTGCTTGCCGCCGCCGCCGAGGAACAGCGCCCGCCGCTGGCCCCGGCTCTGCGCTTTCACGCCGGCGATGCCTTGGTGCAAGCCGGAAAGCTGCCCGAAGCCAATGCTCAATTCGACCTGGTCTTCGAGCGCTGGGCCGACA
>DASZUP010000779.1:0-4829 GCA_035547635.1 Pirellulales bacterium | reverse complement strand
CTTGTTCATCATCGTGGCCGAATCGATGGTAATCTTGGGCCCCATTTCCCAGGTTGGGTGTTTCAGAGCGTCGGCCACGGTGACGCTTTTCATTCGTTCTGCCGTGTAGGTCCGGAACGGGCCGCCGCTGGCAGTCAGGATGATCCGGCGGACTTCCTCGCGCCGTCCGGACTGCAAGGCCTGAAACACGGCGCTGTGTTCGCTGTCGACCGGCAGTAACGGCGCGCCGCGCCGTCGGGCCAGGTCCATCACCTGCGCGCCGGCCATGACCAGCGTTTCCTTGTTGGCCAGGGCCACCGTCTTGCCGGCGTCGAGCGCCGCCCAGGTTCCCCGCAATCCGGCGCTGCCGACAATCGCCGAGACCACGATATCGACTTCCGGCTGG
This sequence comes from Pirellulales bacterium, assembly GCA_035547635.1. Lineage (GTDB taxonomy): Bacteria > Planctomycetota > Planctomycetia > Pirellulales > JAICIG01 > JAICIG01. The sequence goes on along the minus strand of DASZUP010000779.1, from coordinate 4,444 downwards.
GTGACCGCCTGCTCGATGCCTTCCTGACCGACGAGCAATTCTACGCCTGGCGGAAATTCCGGCCAGGAAAATTGACGAGCCGCCGCGGCATCGCTCCCCACAATCCAGCGGGGGCGCACCGCCAGCGCCTGCTCTGCCAGCGCCGCGAAGCTGGAATGCGCGCTCAGCGCGACCGCTTCCAGACGCCCTTGAGAGGAGGCAATGACTTCGAGGGTGCTCTTGCCGATGCTGCCGGTTGAACCGAGAACAGCGACCTTGGTGACGCGAGAGGGCATAAAGGGGCTTCGGTGCTCGCGAAGTGCAAAGTGCGCAGCGGCCGCCCCTCTGTTTGGCGATCGAATCGACCGCTGCGATCTCAGGGCTGAGCTGGCGTTGCTCCGAGTGAGAGAGCCAACGACTCCATTTCTCAAGAGAATCCGGACGTTGCTGAATTCGATCCGCTGCAGTAATCTCCTGCCGCACCTGGATTTCGGATCGAACGGGCGCATTTTAAACCGCCCCCCTTCCGCCAGACAACCCGGATTCGTGCCCTGGGACTGGGCGTTGTATCTCCAATGTCTAAGGCATACTATGAACAGGTTCTGCATCTTGCCGGTCGTTCGACCGGAGGAATAGGAGTTTCATGGAAAACAAGAACGAAAACGGTCGCAAGTCCGTAGACCGAAAGCCCCCTCCCGTGGGGACCAATGTTGTCTGGTATCTGTTGGCGCTTGGGATGGGTGCGCTGCTGATCGTAATGTTTCTGGCGAACAAGCCGGACGTGGATATTCCCTACGGCGAGCTCGTCCAACTGATCAAGAAGGGCAATCCGCACAGCACCGACCCCGAGGTGAAAGCCAAGATCGAAGCGGAAATGGGGCCCGACGCCGGCAAGGAATATCCGCACGTCGAAGTCAAAGTCGGCACGGACGGCGCCCAGCAGATTGTCTGGTATTCCGACCTGAACGATTTAAGCGTCGGCCGCAGCGAAATCACGGGCACGGTGATGCGCGAGGTGCGCGATACTCCCGATGCGCGAGAACAGCGCAAACGCGTCGAGTTTCGCACCGGCCGGCTTGGCTTCGATAACGACAATAACGCGCTGATGAACATGCTGGAGGAGAACGGCTTCACCGACGTGCGAGGCGAGTATCCGCCGACCCGGCTGAGCGAGTACCTGCCGGCGTTGGTGCTGGTCGGCGTGGCCGTAATGTTCATCGCCATCTTGATGCGCCGCTTCGGCGGCGCTGGTTCGCCGATGGCGTTCGGCCGCAGCCGCGGCAAGATGTACGCCCAAGAGGATATCGGCGTCACGTTTGACGACGTCGCCGGCATCGACGAAGCGGTCGACGAGCTGCGCGAGGTCGTCGAGTTCCTGCGTACGCCGGAGAAGTACCAACTGTTGGGCGGCCGCATTCCCAAGGGCGTGCTGTTAGTCGGTCCGCCGGGCACCGGCAAGACCTTGCTGGCCAAGGCCATTGCCGGCGAAGCGGGCGTGCCGTTTTTTAGCCTTTCGGGCTCGGACTTCGTCGAAATGTTCGTCGGCGTCGGCGCTGCGCGCGTCCGAGACATGTTCCAGCAGGCAGAGGCCAAAGCGCCGTGCATTATCTTCATTGACGAACTGGACGCCTTGGGCAAGACCCGCGGCACCAGCGTGGTCGGCGGTCACGATGAACGCGAGCAGACGCTCAACGCGCTGCTGGTGGAGATGGACGGCTTCGGCTCGAACAGCGGCGTGATCGTGATGGCCGCCACTAACCGGCCCGAAACGCTCGATCCCGCCTTGCTGCGCCCCGGGCGTTTCGATCGCCACGTGCTGGTCGATCGGCCCGACGTCAAGGGACGCGAGAAGATCCTCGAAGTCCACGTGCAGAACGTCAAGCTCGATAGCACCGTGCAGCTCAAGGAAATCGCCGGCATTACCTCGGGTTTTGTCGGCGCCGACCTGGCCAACCTGGTCAACGAATCGGCGCTGCTGGCCGCCCGCAAAGGCAAGTCGGCCGTGGGCATGGAAGAGTTCAACGAAGGGGTGGAACGCGTCACGGCGGGTTTGGAAAAGAAACAGCGGATCATCCACGAAGATGAGAAGCAGCGAGTCGCTTATCACGAAAGCGGCCACGCCCTGGTGGCTTACTGCCTGCCGAACACCGATCCGGTGCACAAAGTTTCGATCATTCCTCGCGGCCTGGCGGCGTTGGGCTACATGATGCAGCGGCCCGAAGGAGACCGCTACTTGATGACCCATGCGGAACTGGACAGCCGCATCCAGGTGCTGCTGGCCGGCACGCTGGCCGAAGAACTCGTGTTTGAAGACGTTTCGACCGGCGCGCAGAACGACCTGGAGCGGGCCACCGAAATCGCCCGCAGCATGGTCATGGATTACGGCATGAGCCGCCTGGGCCGCGTCAACTTCCGCGAGAGTTCGCGCTCCGCATTTCTGGCCGGGGCCGAAGGGCCCCGCGACCGCAGTCACAGCGAGCAGACGGCCCGCGAGATCGACAAGGAGGTACATCGGATCATCGACGAGGCGCTGGCCAAAGTGCGAAAGATTCTTTTGGACCGCAAGCCGGCGCTGATCGGACTGGCGAAACGCTTGATCGAGCGCGAGGTCATGGACGCCGACGAGCTGCGGCAGATCATCGAAGACAATTCGCCCAGTCCGCAGATCGTGCCGGGCACCGACGCCGAACGCAAACGCAGCCCTGAAGCCAAGGAAGTCGTTGACGCCGAAGCTCTCGACGAAACGCGCCGCACGCAGGAAGAGGCGTGAGGCAAAAGGCGCCGGAAGGGATGGGTGCGCGGAAACGACGGCCCCGGAGGTCGGCAATGCAGTCTTGGGAACTTCGCAGTGGTTGCGCCCTTGCGACTGAAGCGCCGAAGAGGCTGCGACGGACGGATGGATCGACTGTTCTTGCCCCTTGCAGCGGCCCCTCCTATACTGGAGTAACCCTCATAACTGCGAGGGTTTAACTCGCTTATTCAGATTCTGCTCGGAAGAACATCGCCAGGAGGCATATCCATGGTGTATCGGGCTCTGCTCGCGGCGTTGATGTTGGCGCCCTTCGGCTGGTTCGGCTTGGCGCCGGCGCTCGGCGAAGAGCCCAAGCAGGCTTCCCCGCCCGCTGCCAAACAACTGCCTGGCGAACGCGAAGGCGCCGCTGGTCTTAGTAAGAAAGAACGGCTCGAAGAGGACGCCGAGTACTACGAGATGTTCAAGGTCCTGGCCGACACCATGGACCAGGTCGAACGGAACTACGTCAAAGACATCAGCCGTCGCGAGCTGATGGAAGCCGCCATCCGCGGCGTGCTGGAGAAGCTCGACCCGTACTCGAACTACATCAGTCCTGACGAAATCAGCCGCTTCAAAACGGCGGTCGAGAATCAGTTCGGCGGCATCGGCATTCAGATTGACGTGCGGCACGGCCGCTTGACGGTGGTCAGTCCGCTGGTGGGCAGTCCCGCGTACCGCGCCGGTTTGCAATCCGGCGACGTGATCGTGGAGATCGACGGCGCCTCGAGCGTCGACATTGATCGCGACGAAGCCGTTCGCCGCCTCAAGGGCGAAGCCGGCACGAGCGTTGAGATCACCCTGGTGCATCCGCCCAAATCCGAGCGGCGCACGGTGAAAATCGAGCGCGAGATCATCCATATCGAGACCGTGCTCGGCGACCGCCGCGACGATCACGACCGTTGGGATTTCATGTTCGACCACCAGAAGAAGATTGGCTACATCCGCATCGTTTCGTTCGGCCGCGACACGTTCCGTGATTTGCGCGAAGCCATGAAAGAGCTGGACAAGCAGCACCTGCGCGGCTTGGTCCTCGATCTGCGTTTCAACCCGGGCGGCCTGCTGGCCTCGGCCATCGAAGTCGCCGATCTGTTTCTGAGCGAGGGCGAGATCGTCAGCACGGCGGGGCGCAACAGCCCGAAGCGTTCGTGGAGCGCCCGCAAGCCGGAGACCTACGAAGGTTTCCCGATGGTCGTGCTGGTGAATCGTTACAGCGCCAGCGCCAGCGAAATCGTTTCGGCTGCACTGCAGGATCACAAGCGAGCGTTGGTGATCGGCGAGCGGACGTGGGGCAAGGGCAGCGTGCAGAACGTGATTGAACTGCAAGACGGCAAAAGCGCCTTGAAGCTGACGACGGCCAGTTACCGCCGACCCAGCGGACATAACATACATCGTTTCCCGGATTCGAAGGAAAGCGACGTCTGGGGAGTGATGCCTGACGCCGGTTACGAAATAAAACTGCCCGACGCCGAACTAGGGCGGTTGGTGGCCGACCGCCACGATCGAGATATCTTGCTGATCAACCATTCGGTTCCGCAGGCGGAAGGGGCCAAGGCGGACGGCGAGAAGCCGTCGGGCGAGGCCAAGCCTTCCGCCGAAGAATCCGATGCGTCCCAGGCCGGTAAAGCGAAGCCTGACGCCGCCAAGAAGGAAACCACCGACACGGGCGAAACCAAG
>DASZUP010000778.1:0-2685 GCA_035547635.1 Pirellulales bacterium | reverse complement strand
AACAGCCGCGCTGCCTGCCGGCGAGCCGGGTCAGGGGGCGCAACAAGCGGGCGCCGACTTATCGGCAGCGGGCAACGCCGCGTCCACGCCGACATCGTCCGAATCGCTCGCGACGGAGTCGGCTCAAAGCCTCGAAGGCTTGGCGTTTCCCATTCCCACCGAAAACTGAACGCGGTCGCGGACGAGAGGGGCGCCTCGAAACTGAATTCACAAGTTTGTTGGCCTTGTCCGCCGCTCAGACTCAGATGCGTTCGCTTGCCCGGCCTTCTTGACGACTTCAATCACCGCATCGCCCACCAGGCCTTTCGTCAGGCAGAACGTCTCGTCGGAGCGCAGCCGAATCTCGGAATCAATCTCCAAAGTCACCAGCGCGCTCTCGCCGTCATCGGCAAAACCAACTTCGGCGACGCGCCCGATGCGAATGCCGAACTTGCGGACAGGCGTACCCGGCGAAACGCCGGACGCATCTTTGAATCTCACGTGAACCTGGTAAGTATCCTTGAGCCAACCGGGCGAGCCGCCGAAGAGCAGGATCAGCGTGACGACGACCATGGCGCTGGCGATGGCAAGCACGCCTAAGCGAAACCGCATGACGCGTTCGTCAGCCATGGGAGTTGCTCACGTCGGAAATGGCAATCTGATGTCTCAGAACAAGCCGTTCCACCCCAAGAAATCATACGGCCCATGGCAACCGTAAAGTCAATGTCGGCGACGTTGCGGGCCCGCTCAGTTGGCCGCCCGCGTGAATTTGGCCTCGTAACCCACGTTGCCGTTGACGTCCCGCAATTGAAACGCGATTTCGCTTTGCTTTCCCATCGGCCGCAATTCGACGCAGAGAAAGCCCCCTTTCACGCGATGGAAGCGGTGATAGGCCTTGTTCTCGCCCGGCGTGCCGCCGGCGTGCGAATCGCTCGCCGCGCCGACGCTGAATTCCTGTACGCCGCTGGCCGGATGGACGGAATGATATTGCCAATGCCGGTCGCCGCAGACGACAAAAAAATTGTCCGGCGCGTGCTCCTTGATCCACTCGCGGATTTCGTTCCCCTCATGAGCAAAGCCGGCGTTGGAGTGGTTGTCGTTCTTGGTCGGCCGATCCGGCCCGACCAGCGGCGTGGGGCTGATGAGCACCTTCCACGTGGCGTCGCTTTCCGCCACCGTGCGCTTGAACCAGGCCTTCTGCTCGGCGCCCCAGATCGTCTTCTCCGGGCCGTCGGGCAGCTTGTTCTTCGAGCGAAAGTCGCGGCCGTCGGTGAACCAAATCTGCAGATCGCGCCCCCAGCGGAACGTGCGATAGTTTCGCTCGCCGATCGGCGTCTGCTGCCGGAAGATCTCCTGCCCTTCGGTCCAGGTCAGCTCGCCAGCCTTCATGCCGGGCCACGAATCGTCGGTGAGCGTATCGTGATCGTCCTTCAACCAATAGCTCGACGCATTGCGCAGCATGGCGACGATCCGCGGCAGGCTGAACATCCGCTCCCAGTGCAGCCGGGCCAGCGCCGGCGTCACGGCGCGCGGGCCGTTGCTGTCGTAATAGACCAGGTCGCCGGTCATGGTCACGAACTTCGGCGCCAGCGCCAGCATCGACGGATAGATCGGGTGCCCATCCGGATGATCGCGGTCCTGATATCCCTGGCAGGTCATGACGCAGAAGCAAAACTCGCTTGGCGCGGCCGCGGCGGGCGCCGTGAAGAACTTGCCGCGGAATTCGTTGCGCACCTCGGTTTCGCCCGGCAACGCCGTTTGGCTTGCATAATAATACGTGCTGTCGGGCTGCAGGCCGCTGAGCTGGAAGTGATGAATAAAATCCGTAGCTTCGGTCACGTCGACCCACTCGGTCTGGCTCGCGTCGCTCAAGTCGTCGCGGCGGCCGTAACGCACGCGCACCCGGCCGGCCATGCCGGGACAGGCGCCTTCAATCTGCTCCACGGGCACGGTCGTCGGCCGATTATTTTTGCGGTCGACCTTCTTGGGAAACACGACGCCTTCGTTGTTCCGCTCCGCATGTTTGGTGAGCCGCGTCCAGACGATGGCCGAGTTCTGCGTCGCCTCGCCGACGCGGACGCCAGTGGCCTGAAACGGACTGGTCTCTTCCGCCGCCCGCGCCGACGATGAAACCAGATGGGGAAGCGCCAGCGCCGTGCCGGCCGAAGTCGCCAGGAAACCGCGCCGCGTCACGTTGTTCGTGCAAGAGTTGACGTTCTGCATGCTGTTAGCTCGCCTGCGATGGTTGGGTGATCTGGCCGGCTGCGCGACAGGTTCGTTGTTTGCGGTAGACTACCAGATATCTGCGGCACAAGACACTTGCTTTAGTCGAGACGCTGCCGTTGCCGGAGCCTTGCGCCCTGTCAGGGCGTCAGGTGCAAGTCACAAACCCTGAAGAGTCATTGTCGACCGGCGAACTTACCGCATAATGGGTGGCGGCGCGGATGGGACGACGCCTGTTTGTACTGACTCGGCATGCCATGGATCGCATGCCGAAGGTTGCTGACCGGCGCTGCCCTTGCTCCCGCAACGATACATTGTGACGACAAGGAATGACAACTTCTGATGAAAGGAAGCTCCATGGAATCGCCTTCTCCGCCGGAACTGATGAACCGGATGCTGACCGGCAACTGGACCACGCAGATGCTTTACGTGGCCGCCAAGTTGGGCATCGCCGACCTGCTGGCGGACGGGCCTCGTTCCGCA
>DASZUP010000777.1:0-2022 GCA_035547635.1 Pirellulales bacterium | reverse complement strand
ATAGCATCTCGCGGGGCGACTCGCAGACGCAGGCATGCCCTCTCGACGTCAGCAACATGCTTACTCGGTCGCCAAGGCTCCCGCGAAAGCATGCCACCCCTTTCGAAACCGGCCTGATCTGTTAACTTTTTCCGGCCTGCTGCACTCCCCTGCTCCTCCCCACCCTCAATCTCTCCATTTTTTGCCCCCATGTTTTTGCCATTGCCTTTGAACGCCTGAACCATCGACAGGCAAAAAATGTTGGGCAAAAAGATGGAAGAAGAAAGACGCGAACCCACGAAGCCCAGGTCAAATCTAACTTGAGGGGCGTTCCCCACAGCCTTGTCCTGACTCCTCTCTCCTCCCAACTCCCTGCTCCCTTTCCCCGCCGCCGCCAACTCATTAAAATCGACAGCTTGTTTTTCGCCCGAAATCCTTGTTGTGAAGCAGTTTCGATATGCCTCGCTATAACCCGGCCGTGATCGAGCCCAAGTGGCAGCAGTACTGGGAAACGCACCGCACGTTCAAGACGCCGCGGCTGCCCGAGGGCGAAAAGCTGTATGTGCTCGATATGTTCCCGTACCCCAGTGGAGACGGCCTGCACGTCGGCCATCCGGAAGGGCAGACGGCCACCGATATCATCTGCCGCTACCAGCGGATGCAAGGCAAGTGCGTGATGCACCCGATGGGCTGGGACGCCTTCGGGTTGCCCGCGGAACAGCACGCCATCAAGACCGGCACGCCGCCGCGGATCACCACCGAGAAGAACATCGCCACGTTCCGCCGGCAGGAGAAGATGCTCGGCTTCAGTTACGACTGGGACCGCGAGCTGAGCACCACCGACGTCGATTATCTCCGCTGGACGCAGTGGATCTTCCTCGTGCTGTACGACACCTGGTTCGACGAGTCGCAACAGAAAGGCCGCCCGATCGACGAGCTGCCGATTCCGCCTGAGGTCAAAGCCGATGGCGAGCTGGCCGTCCGCCGCTACCAGGACGAACACCGGCTGGCCTACCAGCTCGAGGCGCCGGTCAACTGGTGCCCTGCCCTGGGCACGGTGCTGGCCAACGAAGAAGTCAAGGACGGGCTCAGCGAGCGCGGCTCTCACCCGGTGGTGCGCATGCCGCTGCGGCAATGGATGCTGCGGATCACGGCCTACGGCGAACGGCTGGAACGCGACCTGGCCGAAGTCGACTGGTCGGAAAGCATCAAGGCGCTGCAGCGCAACTGGATCGGCCGCAGCACGGGCGCCGAGGTCGACTTCTTCCTCGGCGCCGCTGACGAGCTCGACGGCTCAAAACCTTCGGACAAAGCTTTCCAGGCTTGGATGAAGACCCGCGAGCAGAGCGGTTTTCCGCGCAAGCCGGGCGACGACGTGCTGCGGATCTACACCACGCGCCCCGACACGTTGTTCGGCGCCACCTACATGGTCCTGGCGCCGGAGCACCCGTTCGTCGAGCGGCTGACGACAGCCGATCGCCGCGCGGAAGTTACCGCCTATTGCGAAAAGGCGGCCCGTAAGAGCGATCTCGACCGCACCGACCTGGCCAAGGAAAAGAGCGGCGTGTTCACCGGCTCATACGCCTTGAACCCGGTCAATGGCGAGCCGACGCCGATCTGGGTGGCCGACTACGTGCTGATGGGCTACGGCACCGGCGCCATCATGGCTGTGCCCGCCCACGACGACCGCGACTTCGAATTCGCCCAGGCCTATAACATCTCCATCAAGGCCGTCGTCGACCCAGGCAAGGCTGCCGCCGACGTCTCGCGAGACGACGTGCTGGCCGGCAAGGTCGCATTCACGGCGCTCGGCACAGCGATCAACTCCGGCCGCTACAACGGCCTGGCGACGGCCGACTTCAAAGAGAAGATTTCGGCCGACCTGTCACTCGGCGGTCTGGGCCGGCAGGCAATCAACTTTAAGCTGCGCGACTGGCTGTTCAGCCGGCAGCATTTCTGGGGCGAGCCGTTCCCCATCCTGCACGAACTCGACGAGGCCGGCAGTCCGACCGGGCTGGTGCGGCCGATCCGGCCCGACGAGCT
>DASZUP010000776.1:0-2097 GCA_035547635.1 Pirellulales bacterium | reverse complement strand
ACGCTCGAACCGCGATGCGGGCTTTGATGGCGGCCGGAAACCGTGCCTTGCATCGGATGCCGGGCGAACAGCGGAACGGCCGCCAGCCGAGCCAGCACTTTCGGCTCCAGGAAGCTGCGAGGTGGGCGGTTCGTGGACATTGCTTCTTTCCCTGTCTGCCACCAGCTTTAGCTGGTGGTTTTGAGCGAAAACACTATTGTCTCTTAGCCGGCTTTAGTCGGCTTCTGCAGGCCTTTAGGCACTCGTCAGCGGCGTGCCGTCATCGTCAAAGGTAATTCGTTCCAATCGGCGCTTTGTTGTTCCGCACGCGTGATGCTCTTTCTGTTTAGCGATATAGTCCAACACCCAAGGAAGTTGTCGCTTGCCGAAGCTGACAACGCCGAATCCGCGCTGCCATTCGATCGCTTTATATCGAGCCTGTTGATTCATCTCATAAAAACATGACCCTTTGAGTTCGCCAATCAGGTCGCTGATGCAAACCGAAGGCTCGATGTTGAGCGCCAAATGCACGTGCGTGGCCGTGCCGTTGAGGCCATGCAGATATACACCCTTCGTTTTCCGACTGCGCACCCTCAAAGAATCATGGACGAGCGGTTCGAGCTTCGGGGTCAGCAACGGGTGATCGCTTTTGGCGTGCCAATTGATGTGCAGGTAAATCTCATGAAAGACATGACTCGACATCGCTTTCATCCTCTTCAAGAGGAAGCCGGCTAAAGCCGGCTGAACGACATATTCATTGTTGGCTTTGCTACCACCAGCTAAAGCTGGTGGCAAGCATTGCCGCGGCTGACGTCGGCAGCCTTATAAAAGCGTTTCATGGGCGCTCACGTTTCCGCCTCGGTTTCTGCAATCAACCGCCGCACGATCTCCGCGCTGTCGATGCCTTCCGACTGGGCGGCGAAGGTCGTAATCACGCGGTGCGTGAGCACGGGCAAAGCCACTTCGAGCACGTCTTCCAGCCGCACCATGTAGCTGCCGGCGAGTGCGGCGCGGGCCTTGGCGCCCAGCACCAGGTACTGCACCGCCCGCGGTCCTGCGCCCCAGGCGACGAACGGCTGTATCCACGGCGGCGCCGTTGCGCCTTTGGGCCGCGTCTTGCGCACCAGCCGCGCCGCATAGGCGTAGATATGGTCCGGCACCGGAATGCGCCGCACCAGATCCTGATAAGCGATGATCTGGTCCGCCGTGAGCAGATGCTCCAGCTCCGGCAAGGCGTCGCCGGTGGTGGTCCGCGCAATCTGGATCTCTTCTTCCTCGTCCGGGTAGTCGACCTCGATCAGGAACATGAACCGGTCGAGCTGCGCTTCCGGCAGCGGATAAGTTCCTTCCTGTTCCACCGGGTTCTGCGTGGCCAACACCAGGAACGGCGGTTCCAGGCGGAACATCTTGCCCAGGATGGTGAGCTTGTGCTCTTGCATGGCTTCGAGCATGGCGGCTTGCGTCTTGGGCGGCGCGCGGTTGATCTCGTCGGCCAGCACGATGTTGGCGAAGATCGGCCCTTTGAGAAACTGGAACTCCCGCCGGCCCGCGGCGCCGTCCTGCAAGATGTCCGTGCCGGTGATGTCCATCGGCATCAAGTCGGGCGTGAACTGGATGCGGCTGAACTTGAGCGATGTCGTTTCCGCCAGCTTGCCGACCAACAGCGTCTTGGCCAGACCGGGCACGCCCATCAACAGGGCGTGCCCGCGAGCGAAGAGGCAGATCGCCAACCGCTCAATGACGTCCTGCTGCCCGACTATCACCCGGCCGAGCTCGCGTTTTAACTGCGAGTAAACCTCGCGCAGGCCATCAATCGCCGCGACGTCGTTCTCTTGGAGTTGCTCGCCAGAGCTTGCTTCGAGCGCCATCTTTCCCGCTCCTCAGTGGACCGCGACCACACTGAAAGACACGCAAGTCCGCCCCACCCGCCGTACGAAGTGCATCGCCCGCCGGGCGACTCGTCACGTCAGTCTGGCAGATTTCATGGCGCTCGTCCACAGTTGAGGCCGCGATCTCAGGGCCTTTCACCTTTTCATGATGGGTAAGAACCTGCTGATAGCCGCGGGTGGATCGGGGCTGAGCCTGGGCCGCGCAAAATCGTACTCGTTTGGCAAGTCG
>DASZUP010000775.1:0-1990 GCA_035547635.1 Pirellulales bacterium | reverse complement strand
GCAGCCAGCAACCTTTCGTTGCACTGCCCGCGGCTTTGACGCCGATAATGATTGCGCGAACTGCCATGACTTTGCGGATTACAGCGACCTTGGCGAGCAACCGCGAAAAAGTGAGCGTCTGGGAACCGAGTTGCGGAAGCGGTGCGCGCTGGCGCCGCTGGCAATGCCGCAGTTCAGCTCCTCTCGGCTCTCGGAAGCCGAGGACAGCCGCCATCGCGTTGGGGCTCGGCTGGTTGGCGCTTGTGTCCGCGGCCGCGGCGCCCGCCGCCCCGCCGGCGCCGCCGCCGATTCCGAATCACGCCGGTATCGCTACCCCGCATCGCGATCTGGCCCGTCCGCCCGCGCCCATGACCGGTTCTGTGCCAGCCGCGCAGTTCAGACCGGGGCCTGCCGCCAGCCAGATGCCGCACCAGCCCTCGACGCTCCGGATGACACCCGGCGGACAAGAGCCCGCCGCGACCCGCCCGGCGCCCCGCCGATTGGACGACAGCGAAGCCGTCGTTCCCGCCCGGTTGCCTGACAGCCCCGCCGAGCACTTCGCCGAATTGATCGAGAGCGACCCACTGATCACCGGACAGCCTCCCGAACGGCAGGTCTATTGGCAATACGACACGAACGAAGGGGACGTGCTGAAGGATCTCAAGTCGCGTCTGCAGCGCGTCGAGGAAGCGCAGCGCCAGGGCGCGAAGAGCTTGCCAGAGAGAAGCAAGCGGTTCGAACACAATCTGTTCGGCCGCATCCAGGCAGATGCTGCGACGTTCAGCCAGGACGCGGCCAACCGCGCGCAACTGGGCAATATCCCGAACGGCAACGACTTCCGTCGGGTTCGTCTAGGCATGCAAGGCGCCGGGCACGATCAGTTCTTCTACCGGCTGGAAGTCGACTTTGTTCAGCGGGACGAAGTCACCAAGGAACCTCCGCCGCGGATTACCGACGCGTATTTCGAAGTCAGAGACTTGCCGTGGATCGGGACGTTGCGAGTGGGGCAATACCGCGAGCCTTATAGCGTGGAACGGCTCACCAGCGCCAACGATCTCACGTTTCTCGAACGCGGTTTGCCGCAGGCGTTTCACACTTCGCGTAACGTGGGCGTGATGCTCTACGACCATTCCCGCAACGACAAATGGTACTGGTGGAACGGCATCTTTGACGTGCGAGCCACCAACCACGGCGAGTTCTACAGCGACGCGCCGCGACTCGCTTACGTGAGCCGCACCGACTGGGTGCCGTGGTACGATGAGCCGTCGGGCGGACGTTATCTGGCATCCGTAGGCCTGGGCTACACGTTCCGCAATTACGCCGGCTGGACGAGCAGCTTTGCTTCGACGCCGGAAGTCTATTTGCAATATGCCAGCACTCCGATCATTCCGTCTTTCGTCAGCACCGGCACGATGACCGTCAACACGATGCAGATTTTCCAGGCCCAGGCATTTACCGTGCTCGGGCCGCTGTCATTCCAGGCGGAGTATTACGGGACCTACGTCGATCAGGTGAACAACCCGCAGGTCTACTTGCAAGGCATGTACGTGTTTGCCAGTTACTTCCTGACTGGGGAAAGCCGTCCTTACGATCGCAAACAAGGCATCTTCACGGCGATCAAGCCGTTTGCCGATTTTTTTCGCGTTCGCACCGCCGATCGCGGCATTTGCACCGGTCCCGGCGCCTGGGAGGTGGCGGCTCGGTTTTCTTCATTGAACCTCAGCGACCGCAACATCCAGGGCGGGAGGCTCAACGACGTCACGCTTGGGCTGAACTGGTATATGAATTTCCAGACCCGGCTGATGTTCAATTACATTCACGCCTTCCTGAACCGGAACAACGTTCCCAGCGACGCCGACGTGTTCTCGACGCGTGCCCAAGTGGTCTGGTAAGGGCGATGCATCTGCCCGGCGCGCGGCGCCGGGCAGACGCATGGGAGCTATTGTTTCGCGCAGCATCGCAGGCAGAATGCGATCCGGGCCGTCAGTTCGACTGCGGCAACTGCACCGTT
>DASZUP010000774.1:0-9167 GCA_035547635.1 Pirellulales bacterium | reverse complement strand
GGAAGCTGTGAAGATTCCGGGAGGCATGGTTTGAGCCCGAAGGGGGTTTGCCCAAGAAGGCAGCCCTCACCCGGCCTCTCCCAGTGGGAGAGGAGGAAGGCAGACGGCACAGCGGAGTGTGCCTGCTACTTTCAGCAAGGCGGCCCTCTCCCGGCCTCTCTCAGAGGGAGAGGAGAAAGGTTGGCGGCAGACGCTCGGAAGTCTCACGACTTCCGCTACGGTGTCTGCAAAATGATGAAGCGGCAAGTCACTCGTCGAGATACCAGCCGATCTCGCTGCTCCAGCGGATGCGGAACAGCCGCTGCTGGTAGTCGCCAATATACAACGAGGCGCGGCGGCCGCCCTGCACAACGCGGTACTGGAACGGGCCGGCCGGCGTGTCGATGGGCGGGATGCCGGCCGCTGCGAGCGAAGCGGGATAGACGCCATGCGCGCCGCGGTAAGCGGTCAACGCGTCGACGAGCGGCTGCCCCAACTCGCGCAGCCGCCGCGCGTCGGCGCTCGATGCATGCTCGTAGGGATTGTCGGTCATTTTCCTGTCGGCCGGCGGGCGGATTGCACCGCCGTCCAGGCGGAAGTCATCCGCGGCATGGCGCCGGGAGACTGAGTGAGAAAACCCGCAAAGGTCGTGATGGTCTGTTCCGCTCGCTCGCGATAAGCAGGCTCGCCGAGCGCTTCGGCCAGGTAAAGCAGGTTGCTCGCCGCCACGGCGTTGCCCGACGGCATGACGGAGTCGACCGGGTCTTTGCTGCGCGCGAGCAGCTCTTCGTGGTCGCTGGAGGTGAAGAAAAAGCCCCCCTCGTCTTCGTCCCAGAAGAGTTTGATTTGCGTCTCGGTCAGCTCCTTGGCGGCGGTCAGCCAGCGGTCCTGGCCGGTGGCCTGGTGCAAGGCGATCAGCCCGTCGACCAGAAAGGCGTAATCGTCCAGGTATGCGTTCAGCCGGGCCTGCCCGCCGCTGTAGGCGTGCCACAGGCGCCCTTCCGGCGTGCGCAAATGTTGCAGAGCGAAGTCAGCGGCGCGGGCGGCCGTGTCGAGATACGCTTGCCGTTTGAGCAACCGTCCGGCGTCGGCCAGGCCGCGGATCATCAGACCGTTCCAAGCGGCCAGCACTTTGGTATCGGTCAACGGGCGTTTGCGCTGGTTGCGTTTGGCAAGCAGCTTGTTTCGGATCGGCGTCAGGCGTTGCGAAAGCTCATCGGCCGTCCACTGCCGTTTTGCCGCCGCCTGCTCCAGCGGCTGCGGCAAGAGCAGGGTGGAATGCCCTTCGAAGTTCGGCCCCGCCGAAACGCCGTAGACGTCGGCCGCCAGCTCGAATTCGTCCTCGGTCAAAACCTGTTTCATTTCCTCCGGAGTCCAGACATAGAACGCCCCTTCGTGCGCGTCGGTTTCGGCATCGAGCGCGGCATAAAACCCGCCCGCCGGATCGGCCATCTCGCGTGCGACGAAAGCCAGCAGTTCTTCGACGACCTGCTTGAACTCCTCGCGGCCCGTCAGCTCGTAGGCTTCGGCATAGACGCTGGCGAGCTGGGCGTTGTCATACAGCATCTTTTCAAAATGCGGGATGCGCCAGAAACGATCGGTGCTGTAACGATGAAAGCCGCCGCCTACGTGGTCTCGAATGCCGCCCTGGGCCATCTTCTCCAGCGTGGTCACAAGCATCCGCCGGGCTTGCTCGTCGTCGGCGCGGCGGATGCGATCGACCAGGAACATCAGGTTCGGCGGCTCAGGGAACTTCGGCCGCTGCGGTTGGGCCTCGCTGTAGCCGAATCCGCCGTACTCTGCATCGAACTGCTCGGCGAATTGGGCCATGACCTGCTGTTGCAGATCGGCCGGGATCGGTCCGGCCGCCAACATGCGTCGGCTCAGCGAGCGCTTGACGGCCGCAGACACGGCCTCGCTGGCGCGCGACAGTTCGTCCGGCGCTTCCGCCCAGCGATCATGAACCAGCTTGATCACCGTCAGGAAACCGGTGACTTTTCGCGGCTCGCCCGGGGCGCCGTCAGCGCCTTCGGCAGCGGGCAGCTCTTTGTCTCGCGGCGGGAAATACGTGCCGCCGAAGAAGGGCCGGGCCTCCGGCGTAAGAAACATGCTCAGCGGCCAGCCGCCGCGGCGCCCCATCACGCCCAACGCGGCCATGTAGATTTCATCCACGTCAGGCCGCTCCTCGCGATCGACCTTGATGCAGACGTAATGCTTGTTCAGGTAATCGGCAATCTCCTGGTCCATGAACGACTCGCGTTCCATCACGTGGCACCAGTAGCAGCTCGAATAGCCGATCGAGAGAAAGATCAGCTTCTTCTCGGCCTTGGCCTTGGCCAGCGCTTCTTCGCCCCAAGGGAACCAGTCCACCGGGTTGTGCGCGTGCAGCAACAGGTAAGGGCTGGTCTCTTTCGCCAGGCGATTGGTCGGCTGCCGGCCCTTCTTGCCGGCCGCCGGGTCTTCTTCGCCATGCGCCGCCTGCACGGCAAAGGCGATGGCTGCCAGAGAAATTCGGAAGAGCATCAAGCGGAGAAAAGGCATGGCGAACTTCACAAAAACAAGGAAAGATTCCGGGCGCAGTGCGGCAGCCCCGCTGCAAGTAGAATAAGACGATGCCCGCCGACAAGCTATCCCCGAGGACTCCATCATGAGCGGTTCGCCTGCGAGCGATGCCCCTCGGCGTCGGGGCGCGGTGGGCGTGATCGTCCGCGAGGGCGCCTTGCTGGTGATTCGCCGCTCGCAGATGGTCGTGGCGCCGGGCGCGTTCTGCTTTCCGGGCGGGGGGATCGAGCCGGGCGAGACCGAGCCGCAGGCGCTGGTTCGCGAGCTGCAGGAAGAGTTGCAGGTCACGGTTCGCCCGCTGCGGCGGATCTGGCGGAGCGTGACTTCGTGGCAAGTCGAGCTCGCCTGGTGGCAGGCCGAGTTGCCGCCGGACGCGGTTCCGTCGGCGGCGCCGGCCGAGGTGGAATCCATTCACTGGTACACGCCCGCCGAGCTGGCGCAACTGCCCGGCCTGTTGAAAAGCAACCGCCACTTTCTGGCGGCGCTGCGGCGGAAGGAGATCTTCCTGGAAGGCTGAGAGCGGCGCATAGCCAGCCGATGGTTGCGCGAGTTCGACGGGTCGTTGGATGCTCGATCTTCCTGCTCCGCCATCGCCGGGCTTGTCCCGGTGGAGCGGTGATTGATCCGCTAGAAACCGCGACTCACGGCGACCCTCTCCTTCCTGTTCCGCCTCTGTCCGCCGCGTGCGGCGGACAGAGGCGGAACAGGAAGGCGCAGACTTTGGTGCGGCAGGCGCTGCTAGCTGCAAATCATTGCCCGACCGGGGCGAGCCCGGATCGTGGCGGGACAGAATTAGCAGCACGCCAACGGGCGGAACGGGCGCGATTTTGCGCACCGCCCTGTGCACTCGCGCTATTCGTCCGGATGGTATTTCCGGTTGAAGATCTCGGGATCGAACGGATCGACCGGAGTGTAGTCTGCCGGGCGAGGCTTGCGTTCTGCTTTGCCGCGGTTGCCGTCGGCATTTGCCGCTGCGGGGCCGGAGGCGCCGGACTCTGCGGAGGGTGGTTCTTCCGACGATTCCAACGGGCTCTCTGCCGCCGGCTGGCTCAGCTTGGTTTGCGGATTGCCGCTGGCTTCCAGAACTTGCCGCGCCGGCGTGGCGGGGGGCATCGATTGCAGCAGCGGCGCCGCCGGGGCTTTGACGGTCGCCGGCTGAGTCGGCTTTTGGCCGCCGCGGCCGAACTGGCTGACCCACGCCGCCAACTGCAGGTATTGGGCGGCGTCGTGGTCGTTGAAGATCGCCGCCTTCGAGTCGCCGTGCCTTTGCGTGGCTTCGACCAGCAAGGGGCTTTGCTCCGGATGGTTCGGGTTGACGTGCTGCCACACGGCGTACAGGTTTCTTTGCGTGGTTCGACGCGTAGGAGGCGATCCGAGCGGAATCCGCAGCAGTTGCAGCCTGGCGTCGGATTGCGGGCCGTGACAGCCCGACGTCGTGCAGTTGTTCACCAGCAGCGGCTGGATGGTGCTGGTAAACGTTTCCACCGCATTGCCGGGCATGCCGCGGATGAAGCGGTCGAGCTCGTCGTTCGTCGGTCCGCGGCGCTGGGCGGCATGCTGGGGAGCGGGCCGTGCGTCCTCGTCGTCGCGACGGGCCAACTCCAGCCGCCGTTCCAGCAGGCGGATGCGCGGATAGGTCGCGTCGGCGGCCAGGGCGTAGGTCAGTTGCGTCTCGGCGTGATCGATCAGATCGTTTTTCAAGCACCAATCGGCCAGGTCGACGTGTTCGGCCACCTTGCCCAGTTTGATCTGAGCCCGTTTGCGCTGATAAACCTCGTCCAGGTCCTTGCACAGCATTTCCACATCGCTGGAGCGGAACCGGTATTCGCCGTGGGGGCGCGAGACCAGGTAATGATCGCCGGCGGGAATGATTCTTCCCGGAATCACCTGGCCGCTGCGCAACAGCAGCACCCCTTCGCGCGGCGCAAGCTGCAGCGGAGGTTCCGCGGAGGCGGCGGCCCAAGCTCCGCCGAGGGCGACAATGACGATGAGAACGCGAAACAGGCCTATCATGGTGGGCAGACGGTAGGAAAACGCCGCACGCGAGTCAAGGCCGACCCTGTTTGCCGCCTGCGCCGCTGCGGGTTATCCTACGGCATGGACTTGCCTCCGCCGCCAATTTTCGATTCGCTGTTCGGCGAGCTCGTGGTGCTGGATCTGAGCAGCCCGTTCGTCGTGCTCGGCCGCCTGGTCGAGCGGCAGGGGGAATTCCTGATCCTGCAGGACGCCGACGTCCACGATCTGCGCGATACGCAAACCACCCGGGAAAAGTACGTATTGGCCTCCTGCGGGCACGGCATTAGTGCAAACAGGCGTTGGACTTGGGTCAGTTTGCGAGAGGTGCTGGCCATCTCGCGGATGGAGGACGTGATTGCCGAGTGAGGCTTGCCCGGCTTCCGCTAATTGCTAGAAATCTGTCTTTTGCCGCGCTATACTGAACTTTCGCCGCTGGCAAACGTATGGCAGCTAGAACAGCAGTAGCAAGGCCGGTTCCGGGAGATGTCAGACCAAGCACGTTCGGCGGGCGAGTCCGCCCCTCGACAGCGGCGGGAACTGCTTTATAGCGGTCGCGTGCAGGGCGTGGGCTTTCGCTACACGACCCGGCAGATCGCCGAGCGGTACCAGGTGGAAGGTTACGTCCAGAACCTGTCGGACGGCAGCGTCCGGCTGGTGGCAGAAGGGGAAACGAGCGAACTCGACCGCTTTCTCAGCGCCGTGGGGCTCGAGTTGGAGCGGTTTATCGCAAACATTCAAACGCGGATCAGCCAGGCGACCGGAGGGTTCGAACAGTTCTCGATTCGCCGTTGATTGCGCCAGGCCACTCAGCCGCAATTGTCTGCGGACAAGTCATTGATCTTTTCATCAGCGTTTATTTCAGCCATCGCGAGTCCTTTGCATGAATGTCGTCGCCAAAGTATTAGCCTCAATTTGGTTCTTCGAAAAGCTGCCGCCGAGCTTGGGGATTTTGCTGTTCGGCGCCGGCGCGTTGGGTCTGCTGGCGTTGGCTTACCTGGCCTTGAGCCTGGTGTTTCCCAAGGTGGCGGCCATCGCTCGCACGACGGCCAAAGAGGCCTTCGCCCAGCCGTTGTTCTGGGTTGAGTTGTCGCTCGGCGCCGCCCTGCTGCTGGTGTTCGTCGTGGTGCCTTACAACACGTTCGGCGAAGACGTGAAGATGCTCAAAGATTCAGGCCTGACGCTGATCATGTTGCTGTCGATCGGTCTGGCCGTCTGGACCGCCAGCGTTTCCATTGCCGACGAGTTGGAAGGCCGCACCGCGCTGACGCTGCTCTCCAAGCCGATCGGGCGGCGGCAATTCGTATTCGGCAAGTTCCTCGGCGTGCTGGTGCCGGCCTTTGCCATGTTCGTGCTGCTGAGCACGCTGTTCTCGGAAACGGTGCTTTACAAAGTCATCTACGACGCCCGCGAGACGTCGAACCCCGTGCCGTCCATGTTGCAGCTCAAGGCGGAGATTGCCAACACGGCGCCGGCCTTGCTGTTGGCGTTTCTGGAAACGACCGTGCTGGCCTCGATCGCCATCGCCATTTCGACTCGCTGGCCGATGCTGCCGAACCTGATGACCTGCTTCTCGATCTACGTGCTCGGTCACCTGACGCCGTTGCTGGTGCAATCGTCGATCGGAAGATTCAAACTGGTGACCTTCGTCGGGCGTTTGCTGGCCACGATACTGCCGATGCTCGACGCCTATAAGAGCGACGCCGCCATTGCCGCAGACCGCGTCATTCCACCCGACTATCTCAA
Organism: Pirellulales bacterium; assembly: GCA_035547635.1. Classification (GTDB taxonomy): domain Bacteria; phylum Planctomycetota; class Planctomycetia; order Pirellulales; family JAICIG01; genus JAICIG01. Next base: position 2,867 of record DASZUP010000774.1, on the reverse strand, counting down.
CGCGGCGATCGTTTATTCCGTGCTTTACGGCACGATCGCCATGCTGGTAGCGCTGCTGATGTTCGAGGACCGCGACCTGGCGTAAGTGCAAATTGCCGCCGCTACCGCTGCGCGCCGGCGCGCTCGGCTTGCGCCTGGTAGACTACGCCATAATCGCCGTGGATGACTTGCCTGGCGTGGACGTAGCCGAGGAAGCTGGCGGAAATCAGCAGTTGCGCGCCGCACAGGCAGGCGAGCAGCATGCGACTGGATGGGCGCCGTCGAGCCGCTTCAGCTCCGTGTCCTAGCGCCAGCCGGGCCACCCAGAGGAATTCCAGCGGATAGACGATAATCAAGTAGTGGCAGTGAATGGGCGTCAGCGTCAGCGTCAGCATCACGCCATAACCCCACAGGCCGATGTTTTCAGCCAGCGCCGTGGAAGAGTGGCGCCAGTTATCGCTCGGATCGACTTCAGCGACGCGCCAATGGCGCCACCAGCGAACCAGCAGATAGCCGCCCAACGCAACGCAGGCCGCGTGCAAGGCGGCCACCAGCCAGGTCGACTGTCCGCCGATGACCGGTTGTGCCAGAAAGTCTCGGAAGTCGTCTCCCAGCGAATAGTCGATTCCCCAGCCAAACGCTTCGCTGAACCAGCGCAGCCAGTATTTGAATTCGAAAATGTGCTGCCATTTCATCGGCGCGGCGGGGCGCGTGCCGTGCGTGGCAATCAGGTGCTTGATCCAGGGGATCATGGGCAACGCGCCCAACGCGCTGCCGACCGCCCAGCTTTTCCAGGCCGCGCGTTTACGATCCGCCCACCACGTCCACAGCGCCGCGCCGGCGGCAAAATGGATTCCGCCCAGATGGATCTGGCCGATGACCGCACCGAGCAACCCCCAGCAAAACGCGCTCAGCCGTCGCTCTCGGCGCCACCAGGCGATCAGCATCAGCGAGATGAAGATCGGCAGCACCGAAGGGGGCCAGATCTTGCGATGAAACAACACCGCCAGCGGATTCACCGAAAGCAATGCCGCCGACCAGAGCCAGGCTTCGCGGTCGGCTCGCGGCGCCCAGCGCCAGGCGAACAGCACCTGCAGACCGATCGCGGCGATGCTGAGGGCCTGCACCACGCGAGCCAGGCTTACCGGGTCGTGCGCGTGGAACAATCTCGCCAGGGCCATGAAGACCCACACGCTCATGCCCGGGTTGTCCATCCCTGCGCTGGACGGCATGCCGATCCAGGGAAACGGTCGCGCTGGATCGGGCTGTGTGCGCTCGAAGGTCCAGATCTCGTCCGCCTTGTACTCCATATCTTCGGCAGCCGCCAGGCGCATCGCCGCGCCGCACAGCAAGACGGCGACGAACGCAACGAGCCATGCCGCCTGAGATCGGCGGCGCGCGCCGTCGTCCGCTTGCATTGAAGCGTCTGATGAGTTGGCGTTTGCGGCAAGGTTTTGCGGCATGGCTCGAACCGACGAGAGGTTCGACTTGTGTTAGAGAGGAGCCGACCTGTTGGCTTTCTTTTTCTGCGCAGCCGCGCAGCATGCCCCTGTTTACTTTAACGGCTCTCAGAGGGCGGGGAGTTTAGCCGCAGCCGGCCGGTGCAGCAACGCGGGTTGCACGGCCGTGATAGTGATTTGCCGTGGTCTGCCCGTGCAGCGCTTCGCCGAACACGCCTGAGGGCGCCTCCTTTGGACGCAAAGCCGGGCCGGAAAGCGACTTATCAGCGGCGAGGGATGCAAAACGCACAATCAGAAGCCCGTTTTCCGCCAGTTTGACTTTTGCATTTTGCGTTTTGCATTTTGACTTTCCTCTTCTTGCCGAAGCCGCCATCCAAACGGCGTCACGCTGCGGCAGTCGGCCTTCGGGCCTGTTATAATGCCAGCAGCCTCGCCCGCCGTGCCAGAATCCTCCCGTGCGTAACGACTTAACTCGACGGCTCCAAAATGCTCGCCAAGCCGGTCTACATGGACAACCAGGCAACGACACGCGTCGATCCGCGGGTCGTAGAGGCCATGTTGCCGTACTTTACCGAGCAGTACGGCAACGCCGGCAGCATCAGCCACTCCTGGGGTTGGGAGGCCAAGGATGCGGTCGATCAGGCCCGCGAGACAATCGCCTCGGCCGTCGGCGCTCAGCCGCGCGAGATTGTCTTTACCAGCGGCGCCACCGAGAGCAACAACTTGGCGCTGCGAGGCGTGGCGGAACGCGGCAAGCGCAAAGGCAACCATCTGATCAGCGTGACGACCGAGCACAAAGCCGTGCTCGACCCGCTGGACCGGCTCGGCCGGCGCGGCTACGAGATCACCCTGCTCGAAGTCGCTCCGGCCGGAAGCGAGCAAAGCGGGCTGCTTGATCCGCAGCAAGTGTCCGATGCCCTTCGGCCCGACACCGCCTTGGTCTCCGTGATGCTGGCCAACAATGAAATTGGCGTCATCCAGCCGCTGGCGGAAATTGGCGAGATCTGCCGCGAGCGCGGCGTGCTGCTGCACTGCGATGCGACGCAAGCGGTCGGCAAGATTCCGGTCGACGTCATGGCCTTGCACGTCGACCTGATGAGTTTCTCGGCGCACAAGATTTACGGCCCCAAGGGCGTCGGCGCACTTTACGTGCGCCGGCGCAGTCCGCCGGTGCGGCTGCAAGCGCAGATTGACGGCGGAGGGCAGGAAGGGGGCCTGCGGAGCGGAACGTTGAACGTGCCGGGCATTGTCGGCTTTGCCAAGGCGCTGCAACTTTGCATCGAGGAATTGCCGGCCGAGACCGAACGTTTGGCGGGGCTGCGCGACCGTTTGCACGCGGGCCTGACGATCGAATTGGAAGGCGTTACGCTCAATGGGCCGGCCTTGCAGTCGCCCGGCTTGCGCTTGCCGGCTAATTTGAATCTCAGC
>DASZUP010000773.1:0-14123 GCA_035547635.1 Pirellulales bacterium | reverse complement strand
GCACTTCGCCCGCGTGCAGCTTCAGCCGCAGCTGCGCGCTCTCGGCGTTGAGCCGCCGGAACTCTTCGTCGGCGTCTTGCCGGAAGCTGCGCAACTGTTCCTGGAACATGCGGACGGCCAGCAGCGCGGCGGGAAGCCGATCGCGAGGGTTCTCGACCATTGCCGTAATCGATTTGACGATCGATCCGCTCAGCGCCGCCGCCAGTTTTTTTGCGGCGTCTTGCAGCGCCGATTCCACCCGAGTGGATTCTGCTGGAGCAGGCTGGTTGGCCTCGGCCGGCGCCCTGACCAGGGCGTGGATTCGCTCCAGGTGCTCGGCGAAGGGGCCGCCCTGTTCGGCGCCGGGGGTGCAAACCCGCGAGATCATGTTCCCCTGTTCGATGGCAATCCGGAACTGCTCTGCCGCGCTGCCGCCCAGCGCTTTGTCGGCCGCGGCATACAAGCGCCGGACCAGTTCCTCAATCTCGAGCTCCGGTTTTTCGGGCCGGCGGCGCGCGTGTTCCTCGGAGTGCCAGCCGCTTACCAGGCGGTGACAGAGCCCGTCGGCCTGGGCGGCGGCCAGCGAGTGCTTGTCGCAGCCGATCGCATGAATGGCAAAGCTGCGCAGCCGCTGAACGCCGTCGTCGGCTGCGATCTGCTCCCGCGTCGCCTGGCGGCATTGGTCGAGCAATCTGCCGCAGGCCGTCGCGACGTCGAGATACAGATAGCGGGCGATCGCGCTGCAACCGGTCTCCAACTCGGCTTCGGAGAGATTATCGCCCAGGTTGATCAGGTAAGAATCCGTGAACGGCGGCTCCGACAGTTCGCCGGCGGGCAGCACGCTGGCGGCCCCGGACTTGAATCCGCCGCCGCAGTGATTGAAGTAGTGCAATTCCGTCAACGCCGCATACGCGTTCGCTTTGCGCAGATCATTGGCGGCGTTTTTGTTGAGCGTGGCGTGGGACATCACGCCGCAGACGTCGCGCGGGTCGAAGCCCATCTCGGCCAACAACTGGCGCACGGCATAGGCGGCGTCGAACAGCATGCCGCCGCCCGTGCCGCCGGAAATCGACGAGATCACGAACACCCGCGGCGCGTCGGTACGCAGCCCGACGCCGGCGGTCTGGACGGTCTTGGAGAGCGACTCCGGCGAGACGCTTTCAGCAAGCGCCTCTCGAATTCGCGCTTTGACCAGCTCTGCATGGTCGACGTACGCCAGGCGGCCGAGCGGCCGCAAGCCTTCCGTACGGAGCGAACGCGGGATGTTGTAAAGCCAGCGCCGGCTGAGCCAGCCGAGGATTTTGTCGGAAGCGGCCCGATACTCGGCCGGCTTGCGCAGCGGCAGGTAGACCGTTTCTCGCGGCAGCAGCGCGTCGTCGGGATCGCCTTGTTCGGCGGCGCGCAGCGTCTGGGGGTCTGTGTCGAGCAACAGCAACTGAAAGGCGGGCGCGGCCTCGCGGTCACCGAAGCGCTGCTGCAAGCGCCGCCGGAGCCGCCGCAACACGCGCGCGGCCATGCCGCCGATGCCGATAATTACCGTCGGGCGAATGCCGGCTTCGACGTTCGGCGCCGCCAGCGGCGGCAACGGCAGATCGTGCTCTTCCGGCTCGACCGCGGCGCTCGTCTGGCGATGGTTGCGGGTTTCGTCCAGGAATGAACCGCACGGCGTGGAGCGCAAATCCACGGTGGATCGGGGTTGCCCGCCGTCGGCGGCGGTCTCGGCCTCGTCGTACTGCGGCCGCACAGGCTGCGGCGTTTCTCGCGGCGAGTCTACGCGCTGCGCCGCGCCGGCCAGGTGATCGACCATCTCCCGGCAAGAATGGAAACGCTGGACGGGCGCCTTCGACAAGGCGCGGGCAACCGTCGGGCGATCGGCCGCGGGCAGCGAGTTCAGCAGCGGCGGGCTGTGCATGTGCTGCACCGCCAACTGCACGGCCGTCAATCCCGGGAACGGCAGCGAGCCGGTCAGCATTTCCTGGTAGACGATCGCCAGGCTGTACTGGTCGCTCTGGCGGCTGGCCTTGCCGTCGAAGGCTTCCGGCGTGGCATACAGAGGAGTCACGCCGCCGATGGCCGTTGCGTGGGCGTCTTGCAGGTCTTTGACCAGGCCGAAGTCGGCGACCTTGATCCGCCCGCCGACCAGCAGCAGGTTTTCCGGCTTGATATCGAGATGCTGCAGGCCGTACTTTTCGCTCATGTAGTCGAGCGCGTCGGCGGCGTCTCGCAGATGCTCGAGCAGTTCCCCGCGGGGAATGCCCGGCAGACCTTCGTCTTTGCACTGGCGGAAGCGGTCCATCAAGCTCATGTCGGCCAGTTCGGTGACGACCATGAGCTGGCCGTCCAGCACGTCGAAGCGTTCCAGCGACAGCAGGAACGGATGCCGGACCTCTTTGATTCTGCCGAGGGCCTTGAGTTCGCGCGCTGCGCGCTCGTCGTCCATGCGTCCGTAGACGAACTTGATGGCCTTGGTCAATCCGCCGGGGGCGGACACCTTCCAGACCTCGCCGTAACCGCCGACCCCGATCCGCTCCTTGAGCAGGTAACCGGGAATCGGTTCGGCGTTTTCGTTGGGATGGAAAGTCACGACGTGAATCCTGACAAGCAGCTTCTTAGGACGGCGCCTGGGCCAGATCCAGGTTTTCAGCGAGCAACGACGACAAGCTTTGCGGGGCCGCGAACCAGGCGCCTTGCGCCGCGTGACAGCCGGCCGCGCAGCACTCGCGCGCCTCATCCTCGGTTTCTACGCCCACGGCGACCGCTTTGATGCCGTGTTCTTCGCAGCTCGCCACGATCTCGCGGAGTTGCCGCTTGCGGGGCTCTGAATGAGGCAGGCCATGGACGAGCGACTTGTCGAGCTTGAGAAACTCCGGCGGCGCCTCGGCCAGTTCCGCCAACCGGCTCTTGCCCGCACTGAAGCCGGCATAGGCGACGGCGATGCCGTGTTCCGAGAGCCGATCGAGCAGCGGGCCCATGAAGGCGCCGTCGCTGACGGCGGCTTCGGGAATTTCCACGACCAGCGTATGATCGCTGGTCAGCGTGGTCTCCAAAGCGCACAGCGATTCGAGCAGCGACTCGTGGCCGACTTCGGACGGATGGAGCGCCAGGAACACGCGGGCGCCATCCGGCAGCCGGCGCGCTTCTTCGGCCGCCGCCAGCCGAGCAACGTGGCTCAAGCGGTCGGTAACGCGAGACTCCACCGAGAGCAGGAATTGGTCCGCGGGCGAGCGGCTCAATTCATGGTCGCCGCCGCAGCTTGCCGCATAGCCCAGAACGCCTTCGGTCTTGAAGTCGACGACCGGCTGGAAACAGGTCCTGACGATGCGGTGAACGAGCATCTCCTGCAAGCGCCGCACGGCGCGGACGACGCAGGCGGGCGAGCCCAACTGCGCGGCGCGGGCTTCGTGAGGATCGAGCACTTGCGTGGCGACCGGCTTGCTCTTGACGGTCTGCCCGCTGAAGTAGATCAGCTCCGCCGTGGCGACGTGTACGATATCGCCGTGTTCCAGCCGCGACTCTTCGATGCGCTGGCCGTTGACGAAGGTGCCGTTGGTGCTGCCTAAATCCGTGATCCGCAGCTCGCCTTGGCGTCGGGTGATGCGGGCATGCTCGCGCGAGACCTGCGTCGAGTCGATCCGCATGTTCACGCCGTCGCTGCGCCCGATGGTGAACGGCAACGGAGCGATCGCCGTGCGCTTGATGGGGCCGCCCGTTTTGGGATGGTACTCCAGGTAGGGAACGCCCGGTTCAATCTCATTCATACTCGAAGATGGCCTTGCTTCCGGCGCGTTGTCATGGCAAGGATTTGCCAGCCGCGTCGCCGCACAAAAGCGGAGTGTCTCGCCCGTCTTGGTTCGCTGCGTGATTCGACCAACTCAACTCTAGGACGAAAACCGACGCGGCGCGGTCCGCAACGCGGCAAAATCGCAGGATCCGACCCGCCGGCCCATTCGCTGCGGCCGGAATTTTTGCCCTCTGCCGCTACCTGTAGCGGAATTGGTGACAATTCCGGGCCGCTCCTCGTAGCGGAATTGGTGACAATTCCGGGCCCGCTGTACAGTTCTCCACCCCGCACGCATCCGCGTCAGCAGCGCGAATCCCGGCTGATGGAAGCTTCACAGCTTCCGCTACAATTTTCGCCCGCCGGAAGCATCACGGCTTCCGCTCCGATTTGCCTGCCCGGACGAGCACGGGGGCGGGCGGCGCACTATAGTTCATTCCAGCGGGCGGACCGTCTGGCACATCTCCATTCACGCTTTTGGGCTCCGAGCAGCCGCGCAAGTTTCGTTCAGCGCAGCAACCGGCTGTGCACGCGCGGCTCGCCATCGTCCCGCGAATCAGGAAGGTCCTTGCTGCGATGAGTTCCAACGATTACAGGATTCTGGTCGTCGACGACGAGCCTGCCGTAGTTTGGGCGCTGTCCCACTTTCTGGATCTGGCGGGCTACGAAGTGCTGCAGGCCGGCGCCGGCCTGCAAGCGCTGGCGGCGCTCGACTTTTTCCAACCGCACTTCGTGATCGCGGGCTGGGAGCTGGCGGATATGAGCGGCGCCGAGTTCTGCCGCCGGCTTCGCAATCGCAATCTGGCGGAGTACTCGTATCTGATGTTGCTGACCTCGACGACCGATTCCAACGCCCTGGTCGAGGCGCTGCAGGCGGGCGTCGACGACTTTCTGGCCTCGCCGCTGGTACACGGCGAACTGCTGTCTCGGCTGCGCGCCGGCGCCCGGATGGTCGAATATGAACGCCGCGTGCAGCTTCTGCGCCGCACCGACGCGCGGCTGCCGACCGGCACGCGGCTATCGTTTGACGAGACGTTGCCGCGCCGGCTGGCCGCCGCGGCGAGCCGCGGTAAAGAGTTGTCGTGCGTGCTGGCCGACGTCGATTTCTTTCGCCGCGTGCGTCGCCTGTACGGGCAGGCGGCGGCGGACGAGGCGCTGGGCGCCATCGTCTCTCGTTTACAAGAACATTGCGGAGATGGGCGCCCCCTGTTTCGCCTTGGCGACAATCGCTTCGCCTTGCTCTATGAAGGAGAGGCGGAAGCGGATGCCGTGGCCTGGGCGGACGAGTGCCGCAAAGCGATCTCGGCCATGGACGCGACGCGCGGCGACGAGAGCGAGCCGCTCACCGTCAGCTTCGGCGTGGCGGCCCTTCCGCCGGCGGCCCAACCCGAGCAGGCCGTAGCGCTGGCGGAGCAAGCGCTGATGATTGCCAAACAGTCGGGGCGAAACCGCGTGGTCGGCGCCGGGCACATGGCGACCATCACCTCCAGCCGGTCCGGCGGCGGCTCCGACCCGCTGCGCAGCGCCGCGGCCCGCGACATCATGACCTCGAACGTCGTTTCATTCACGCGGCATGAAACGCTCCAAGCGGCCTTGGAGTTCTTGCAGGCCTGCCGGCTATCGGCGCTGCCGGTCATTGATTCCGACGGGCAACTGCTCGGCCTCGCCTCTCGGAGCCAATTGGAAGAGTATCTGGCGGAGCCGTCGCTGACGCCGAGGAGCGTGGGCGAAATTCTCGCAGCGGAGACGCCCTGCTACGAAGAAGACGCGACGGTGCAGACCTTATTTGAATTCTTCCAGCACAACGAGGCGGAGCGCGTCGAGATCGTGCAGGGCGGCCGGCCGACGGGGTACGTCACGCGCGGCTCGCTGGCCGCATTGGGCAAGCCCGTCCAACCGACCGACTTTACCTGCCAGGCTCCGGCCGCCGACCGCAGCGATTATTTGCTGGTTCCCGATCTGGCGACCGTCGAGGCCGCCGCGAGCGACGGGTAACTCGCGGGTGGAGATTCCTGGGGGCGCACTATTCCGCCCCCGTCATGTAGCGGAATCTGTGAAGATTCCGGGTGGCGTGCTGGGCGCCGCGGAGGCCCAGGGGGTTGGAGAACCGTCCGGAGGGCCCGGAAGTCTCACGACATCCGCTACATGAGTGGCCGGAAGTCTCACGACGTCCGCTACGGTACCTGCGATTGAACGGCGAAAGCTCGAAATCGGGCGTTGGCCCGAGCGCCGGGCCGTGTTAAAATCGCAGACTTTCCTGGGTTTCAAAGTCTTCTTGTTGCGACGAGTCGATGGGTATGTGGCTAGAGTCATTCATCGCCGTGTTGGCGATTACCGCCTTCCTGGTCGTGGGCATCGCGTTTGTCGGCTGGCTGGTGCTGAGCGACTGAAGCGGTACAGCGGCGCTAAGAGAGCGTCCTCCGGCGCGTTATTCTCCCGGTTCGAGCCCCGCCTTGGGGCCTGCGGCGCAGGTCTCTTCGCTGGCTTCGTCGGCGTATTGGGCGAAGTGCGTGCGGAAGGACTCGGCCAGTTTGCAGGCCGCGTGGCGATAGGCGGCCGTATCGGCCCAGCTATGACTGGGCATCAGGATTGCCGTGGGCACGCCCGTGCAGCGTTTGGGGACGTGCAACCCGAAGTACGGCTCTTCGACCGTCGGCGCGGCGGAGAGCTCGCCGGAGTGAATCGCGTCGATGATGGCCCGCGTGTAGGCCAGCGGGATTCGCGAGCCGGTATGGTACGAGCCGCCGCTCCAGCCGGTATTGACCAGCCAGGCGTCTGCCTGGTGCACCTGCATCCGCGCGGCCAGCATTTTGGCGTACTTGGTCGGATGCCAGACCAGAAACGCCGCGCCAAAGCAGGAGGAGAACGTGGTCTGCGGTTCGGTCACGCCCTGTTCCGTGCCGGCCACCTTGGCCGTGTAACCGCTGATAAAGTGGTACTTGGCCTGCGCCGGCGTCAGTTTGCTCACCGGCGGGAGCACGCCAAACGCGTCGCACGAGAGAAAGATAATGTGTCGCGGATGCCCGCCGACGCAGGGAATCTTGGCTTCGGCGATGTGCTCGATCGGATAGCTGGCCCGCGTGTTTTCGGTGATTGAGCCGTCGTCGTAGTCGACTTCGCGCGTGACGGGATCGCAAATCACGTTCTCCAGCACCGTGCCGTAACGTATGGCCTGGTGAATTTGCGGCTCTCGCTCGGCCGAGAGATTGATGCACTTGGCATAGCAGCCCCCTTCGATATTGAAGACCCCGTCGTCGCTCCAGCAGTGCTCGTCGTCGCCGATCAACAGCCGGTGGGGATCCGCGGAGAGAGTGGTCTTGCCGGTGCCGGACAGGCCGAAGAACAGCGAAACGTCGCCGTCGGCGCCCTCGTTGGCCGAGCAGTGCATCGAAAGCACGCCCTGCTTGGGCATCAGATAGTTCATGATCGTGAACACGCCTTTTTTCATCTCGCCGGCATATTCAGTGCCCAGCACGACGAACTCGCCGCTCTCGAAGTTCAGGTCTACGCTGGTCTTCGAGGTCATCTGCCGCGTATGCAAATTGGCGGGGAATTCGCCCGCGTTAAAGATCACGAAGTCCGGTTCGCCGAAATCGGCAAGCTCCTCGGCCGTCGGGCGGATCAGCATGTTGTGCATGAAGATGGCATGGTACGGCCGGGCGCAGATCAGCCGCACCTTGAGCCGATGCTTCGGGCTCCAGCCGGCGAAGCCATCGACCACGTAGAGCCGAGAGCGGAAGTTCAGGAAATCGATCGCCCGTTCGCGGTTGGTCTCGAACGTCTCCTGGTCGAGCGGCATGTTGACGTCGCCCCACCAGATATCGCCCGCACTCGTCGGATGCTTGACGATCCGCTTGTCTTTGGGGCTGCGGCCGGTTTTCGAGCCGGAGAGCGACACTAAGGCGCCGGATGCGGCGATGATCGCCTTGTCGTGCTCGACGGCCGCTTCATACAGTCGGGCCGGGGCGGCGTTTTGCCAGACATCGCCCACGGCAATGCCATACTGCTTCAAATCCAAGCTCTGGTCCGTCACGAGCACTCGCTCCCACTTGCGTCGGTTGATGTACCGAAGGCCGCCGCCCTCCTGTGGCGGAATTATAGCCCCATCGGTCAAATCAGAGACAGACGAATCGGGCCAAGTCGCGAGGCGCAAAGATAAAGCCGGCGAAATATGCGATTCTGCTTGCATCGCATTTCGGCTTTTGCTATGTGTTACATAGTATGCGAACCAAAACATCAGCAAGCGGCACAAGGAGCGGATCATGCGGGTCGAACGCGAGTTGATGCGTGGCGCCGGGCCGGCGGCCGTGCTGAAGCTGCTGGAAGGCGAGGCCAAGTATGGCTACGAACTGATCGAAGCCCTGGCCGAGCGCTCCGCGGGCGTACTGGCCATGGGCCAGTCGACGCTCTATCCGATGCTCTACAATCTCGAGGCGCAAGGCCTGATCCGCGCCGAGTGGCGGCAGAGCGAGTCCGGCCGGCAACGAAAGTATTACGCTCTGACCGCAAAAGGAAAACGCCGGCTGGCCGACGACACGCGCCAATGGCAGGCCGTGGCCGAGGCGATGGCCGCCTTGGGCATCTTGTCGCCGCCGTCCCCTTCGCTGAAAGGAGCTCCCGCATGAGTTTCCTTTCGCAATTCTTCCGCTCCAGGCCGGCCGTTTCCCGCGAACCTCTGCCTGCCGAACCGCCCGCTGTCCCCTGGCCAGCGCAAGGGCTCTGGGCTTATGCAGCTTACGCGCCGCTGCAAGACTTGTTCTGGCAAACGCGGGAAGAGACGCTCGACCTCCGAAAAGTGATCTACGACGCCCGGCTTCCCGAACCGCTGGGCGGGCTGCTTTATCTGGGCGTGCGTCGATCGCGGCGCAGCCGGCGACAGCGCGTCGCTTTGGCGCGTGAGCGGATTGCGGCGTTTTCGGCGTCGCTCGCCGCCGGCCACACGCCGCGCCAGGTCGCGGACGACTTTCGCCAACGCGAGGCCCGAGGCGATTATCGGCCCGCATCGCAGCAGCCGCTGCGCATCGGCGGCGATTTGCCGGAGCCGATCGTACAATGGATCGAGCGGGTCGCGGCGCAGGCCCGCCTCGCTCCTGCCGCGTCGCATGAAGCCGCAGCGGAGTTGGCGGATAATTTCGCGGCGCGCCTGGCGGCAGGAGAATCGCTCGACTCGCTGCGCGAGCAACTTGGCGACGTGGCCCAAGCGTCGCAGCTGCTGCGGCAGACGCGACTGGCCCTGGCCGTTACGTTGCCGAGCCTGTTGCGCGCCTTACTCGACGAAGTCCTTCGACGCGCGCGGCTGTGGCCAAGCGAACGTCGGGACGTGGCGCGGGAACTGACCGATCACTTCAGCGACGGCCTGGCGGCCGGTCGTTCGGCGGAACAGCTTGCGGCCGATTTCGGCAATCCGCGGCAGGCGGCTCGCTTGATCCGTCGCGCCAAGCTGCGAAATCGCCCGCTGGCATGGCGGATGCTGCGTTATTCCGCTCAAGGGCTGGCCTTTCTGATTTCAACGCTGCTGATCATGTACGGCGTGCTCTGCGTGCGTTACCTGACGGCCCGGCCGACAATTTTGCACAACTATATGGCCGACATCAATCGCCAGGAGCAAGCCATCCCGCCTGATGACCGCGCATGGCCGCTCTATCGCGAAGCGCTATTGAACTTGCCGCGCGAGGGCCGGCCGGACGCTCGCGGTTTTGAACGCAACGCAGAGGCGGAGGAATTCTGGCCGGAAGTCGTCGCCTATCTCGATGAGCACCAAGAGACATTATCGCTCATTCGCAGAGCAGCGAACAAGCCGCGGTTCGGCTTCGTGTTCGGCGATCCAGCCAATCGCGAGTTCCTGCAAGAATTCGGCGGCGGCCCCGGCCAGCATGGCGAATCGCCGGAACGGTATGATCCGCTGCTTATTGAATGCGCGATCCCGCAGCATCAGGAAATCCGTTTTCTCGCTCAGTTGCTTGACGCCGATGCGCGGCGCGCGTCTGAACAAGGCGATAGTTCGACTTTCATCAACGACGCTGTGGCGCTCGTGGCGATGGCTGAGCAAAACGGGCATGCCGCGCCGTTTATCGTCGTAGACCTTGTCTCCTCGGCGATTTATCGAATCGCCCTGCGTCTTACGGCCGTTGTTGCCGCCGAGCATCGCGAGCTATGCAGCGACGAACAACTGAAGCAGTTGGTGCACGCGATTGCCGGCTTTGCGGGGGGCGGAACGTTGCGATGGTCCTTGGATGGCGAACGACAGGTTTTTTACGACTATTTGCAGCGGAACTTTTCCGACGATGGAGATGGCGACGGCCGATTAACGGCTGAAGGCTTCGAAAGCCTGAATCAGTGGAACTACGCCGCAAATGCGCAGGGCCGTTTTGCGCTCGCCTGGAGAACCTGGGGCGTGGAGTTGGGGCTAGGTGGTCCGATAATGTCGGTGGAGATAGCGGGCCGCAAGGAGCAGGCCGAGTTAGCTAACCGGCTATGGGATCAGGTAGAAGTCGATTACGCCCGCCCGCTTTGGCAATGGCAGGAATCTTCCGCCGTAAAGGAATTATGGGCGCTGCAACATTCGCCGCTGGAATGCACGCGGTATAGCCCGGTCCTGCTCTTGCTTTGGGGAACCGCTTCGCACAACGTGCCGCTCATTGCGAAACAGAATATGCAACAACGTGACGCCGTGGTAGCGGCCATCGCTCTGGAACTGTATCATCGGCGCCACAATGCCTGGCCGGCGACGCTCGCTGAGTTGACGCCGAGCTTGCTGCCGAGCGTGCCGCTCGATCGCTTCACGGGGCAGCCGCTGCAATATCGGCTGGTGAACGGCCGGCCGCTGCTCTATTCTTGCGGAACAGACGGCGACGATGACGGCGGGCGGCCCCCGAAGCAAGGTAACCGCCATGCCAGCTTGTGGGCGCCGGAGGCCAAGCTCGACGCCGACACGATCTCCACCGAGTGGGCCGCAGCGCACGACGGCGATTGGATTCTCTGGCCTGAGCCAGCGCAGGAAAAGACGAATTGAGGTCGCATTCGCGCGGATGCAGACCAATGCTTCTCGATTCCGTCAGTTGAACAGACTTCGAACCTGCAAACGAAAGCCGCCCAGCCAGGCAGGGAACGTGATTTCCTCGTCTACAGTGAAGGTTTGGCCAGGTTGATGGGCGTCGTAGACAACCACCGTTTCCTTCTCGGGATCGACGACGCAGACCATTTCAACGCCCGCTTTGAGGTACTCCCCCGCCTTCGCCACAAGGTCGGGCCAGCGATCACTCGGCGAAAGGACTTCCAACGCCAGTTCCGGCGGCGCTGCAGGATAGCCGATCGGCTCGGCGCCTTTCGGCACGCGAGCAAAACTGTAAAACGAAACGTCCGGGCCGCGCACGGTGTCGGGTCCGCGCTGCGTGACGACGCCCGAATCGTTGTTCAAGACTTCCCCGAGACTATGCTCGTCCACGAACAACCGCAATAGTGCGCCGATCTTGTTGCAGACCTTGCCGTGACGATAGCCCGGCATATTCATCATGACAATTCTTCCCCGCACCAGTTCTGACGGGCAACCGCTGTTGGGTAATGCAAAGTATTCTTCGGCAGTGAGCAAAGCTTCGATTGTAGCCATCGTCGATCACACCTCGCAAAACTGAACCAATCGGTGAAGAGCGGTACGCAACTGCCACATTATATGCCAGACGCGCCCGCTGAGGGAAACGGGGCTGCCGCCGCGTAGTGGGCTACGAGTGAGTTGGGGGTTTCTGAATCCCGACGGTCCCTATGAATGCCTGGCGCTCCAGACCGCAAGGCCGCAGCCGGTCAGGAAGATTGGCAGTAGCGCCGCATAGGCGGCCGGATTCCATGCTACGTGAGCGTCATCTGCGCGGAAGGCGAAGAACTCGGCGCCGAGTCCGCCGCAGAAAACGCAAAGTACCGACAGCTTTTCGAGCGGCGTCATCTGTCTTGATTTGCGACCGTCCATGCTCTCCATTCTAACCGATTCCACGCAGGAATGCCGCCATGACCAGCGTCAATCAGAGCAGGGTTCGGACGGAGAACTGGAGGCGGCGCATGGGCTAGTAGAAGAGCCAGAGGCCCAGGGTGACGCCGATTACAATAAAGAGATTCAAGATAATGGCTTCAGTCATGTGCCCTTTCTTGAGCCCATTGAGGATGCCGGCGATTACCGACAACACGATAAAAGTTGCCGCCCATCGCGCGCTCATCGGCGCCGGGCCCGGCAATGAGGCGGCTAGAGCTATGAAAAGCCCAATGAGTGCCCCGTGAATCATCGCACTACCTGAACTGAAACCTTCGGCTCATTTCTACATCTTAGCCGGCTGGCGGGACGGCGCAAAACATCAACCGCGTGTGACGCGCAGCTTTTCCATGCGCCAAGGGTATAGAATCAGGGGCATGGCAAAACTCAATGCACGGCTCATCGTCGATTTGGCGGTTGTCGCCCACTGCGCAGCCATTTTCGCGATTTTCATCAATCACTTCTTCTCCCCCAACCAAGTATTGGATCGGCCTCGCGCTGATCGGGATTTGCACCGCGTTCACGAGGATAAAGCGTCTGGAACGCGAGCGGTGAGCCGGGGCGGAGAAAATCCCAACTCACTCGTAGCCCACTGCCGCCGCCGGGTAGCCTTGCGGCGCCGCCAAGTTCGTCTGCCGCGAGCTCCATGAATGTCCGCGGATTGCAGCCGCCGCGCGGCGCCGATAGCATGGACGCCGACATCGCAATCCGTTGCGCTACTTGTCCGCGTGCTCAGAACCTGGTGCAACGGGCGGCGATTCCAAACGAAGGCTGACGTCTCCCGTTTACCATTGTCGGCTTTCGCGGTGCGAAAGGCGACCATACGGAGACTGACGCCTCCGGCTCGCCTGATCGATCCGCCTTGCTCATCAAACATCCCCCCGACCGCTTTCCTTCATGCTTGACCTTGACTATCTCCCGACGATGCCCCAACGCAAAGACGTTGGCATCGGTTGCATCGGCGCCGGATTCATCATGGCCGATTGCCATCTGGTCGCCTATCGCCAGGCCGGGTTCCAGCCGGTTGCCATCACTTCGCGCACTCGCGACCGGACGCGGGCCGTGGCCGAACGGCATGCCATCCCGAAAACCTACGAGACGTATCAGGAACTGCTTGCCGATCCGGAAGTCGAGGTCATCGATATCGCCGTGCCGCCCGACGTTCAGTTGTCGGTCATCCGCGAAGCGGTGAAACACAAGAAGCATCTGCGCGGCATTCTGGCCCAAAAGCCGCTGGGCATGAATTACGAGGAGGCGAAGCAGATCGTCCAGCTCTGCCGCCGGGCGGGCATTACGCTGGCCGTGAACCAGAACATGCGCTACGACCAGTCCGTGCGGGCGCTGAAGTGCCTGCTTGATCGGGGCGAGTTGGGCGAGCCGGTGTTCGCCAGCTTCGATATGCGGGCGATTCCTCACTGGATGCCGTGGCAGGAGCGGCTCGGCTGGGTCACGCTGCGAATCATGAGCATTCATCATCTGGACACGTTCCGCTACTGGTTCGGCGATCCGCTGCGCGTGTTCGCCAGCGTGCGGCCCGACCCGCGGACGGCCAAGCGCTTCAAGCACGCCGACGGCATCTGCCTGTACATTCTGGAATACGCCAACGGCCTGCGGGCCGCTTCCTGGGACGATGTCTGGACCGGTCCGGCGCTGGAAGGGGCGGAGAGCGATATCTCGATTCGCTGGCGCGTCGAGGGGACCGAGGGGCTGGCGCGCGGCACGCTCGGCTGGCCCGACTATCCGCGCCGCACGCCCAGCACGCTCGACTTCACCACCACGCACCGGCCAGGCTACTGGTTCCAGCCGCGCTGGAAAGAAGTCTGGTTCCCCGACGCCTTCGCCGGCCCAATGGCCCAGTTACTTTGCGCCTTGGAAGAGAATCGCGAACCCGACATCAGCGGCGCCGACAATCTCCAGACCATGGCGCTGGTCGACGCCTGCTACCGCTCGGTGGCCGAACATCGGGCGGTGGAAATCTCGGAGATTACAGGACGCAAGCGAGCCACGGGAAAGAAGCGGACGGCGAAAAAGCGGTGACATCCGCGCTTTCGTCTTCGCAGTTTATTCTTCAAATACGTTTCCTTCGTATTCCATGAACTCGATCACGGCGCCGTCGGCTGACTGATAAAAGCCGACGCGCAAACCGGCAAGCGGCTCGAACGGTTCAATCAAGGTCTGCATGCCGCGAGCAGCCTCGGCGATCGATGGGACGCGGTAGGCCACGTGCGGCTGGGTGCGCACGGCGTTGGTCACCGGCGAGTCGGGCTCGAACCGCAGCCACTCGATGTGATGCGGATGCTTGATGAAGTCCGTGACCCAGACCCGCGTCGCTTCAACGAAGACTTCGCC
>DASZUP010000772.1:0-6446 GCA_035547635.1 Pirellulales bacterium | reverse complement strand
TTCACGCCACCGTTTTCCAGGCGTTGGGCATCTCTCCCCGAGCCGAGATTCGAGACATGCTCGGGCGGCCGTTTCCGGTCAGCGACGGCGAGATCCTGCCGCTTTGCTGATGAGCACGCGCCTCCGCGACCGGCGCCCCGCGTTCAGTCCGTAGGCTGCTCTGACTCGGCGCCCGGCAGCGGTTCCATGGGAGACTGGTCCACGACGATCGCGTCCGCGGAGATCCACACGACCTGACCATCCCGCCAGACGGCGACGGGATTGCCCGCCCGCTTGTGTTGCAACACCGCTTCGCGGACTGCTTTTTCCAGCGCGGCGTCGATCGCACGACCGTCTTCGAACAAAGCTTCTATGTCTGGCGCGTCACTCATCCTATTAGCGTTCCTGACCCTGCGAGTTAGACGCTCACATGCCCCGGCAGCCGGTCTTGCAGCGCTTGCACCGTCATCTCCTCTTCGCGCAGCGCGGTCATGGCGACCAGCGCGGCCTCGGCGGCGGGAATAGTGGTGATGCACGGCACGCCGTGCGAGACGGCCGCCGCGCGGATACGGCCTTCGTCGGTGCGCGCGCCCTTGCCGCTGGGCGTGTTGATGATCAGCGTCACTTCGCCGTCGATCAGGTGATCGAGCAGGTTGGGGTGCCCTTCCTGAAGCTTCTTGACCTGCTTGACTTCGATGCCCGCCTCCTGCAGCAGCCGGGCGGTGCCTTCGGTGGCGACCAGATTGAAGCCAAGCTCCACAAGCTTGCGGCCCAGGTCGACGGCGTGCCGCTTGGTGCGCGCGGCCAGGCTAATGAACACGTTGCCGCCGTGCGGCAGGACGACGCCGGCCGCCAACTGGCTCTTGGCAAACGCAATCGAGAAGCGTTCGCTCGTTCCCATCACCTCGCCGGTAGAACGCATCTCGGGGCCAAGCACAATGTCGACGCCCGCAAATTTGACGAATGGAAACACGCTTTCTTTAACCGACACATGCGTGGGGATCGGCGCCTCGCGCCAGCCCTGCTCTTCCAGCGATACGCCGGCCATCACCTTGGCGGCGATCTTGGCCAGCGGCATGCCGATGGCTTTGGACACGAACGGCGCCGTGCGACTGGCTCGCGGGTTGACTTCCAGCACGTAAATATTGGGCCGGCCGTCTTCCTGCTTGACGGCGAATTGGATGTTCATCAGTCCTTTGACTTGCATCTTCCTGGCCAGGCGTTCTGTGGCGTCGCGAATCTCGCTGACGACCGGTCCGGGCAGGCTGTACGGCGGTATTGCACAGGCCGAATCGCCCGAATGGACGCCGGCTTCTTCAATGTGCTCCATAATGCCCGCCACGATGGTCCGTTCGCCGTCGCTGATGGCGTCAACGTCGACTTCGATGGCGTCTTCGAGGAAGCGGTCGATCAGCACCGGCTTGCCTTGGGCGGCCAGGAAGGCCTCAGCCATAAAACGTTCAAGCTGGGCCTGGTCGTAGCAGATCTCCATCGCCCGGCCGCCGAGCACGAAGCTGGGGCGCACCAGCGCCGGAAAACCGATCTTGGCCGCTTCCGCGCGGGCCTGCTCCGGCGTGCGGGCGATGCCGTTGGCCGGCTGCCGCAAACCGACCTTGTTCAGCAGGGCCGCGAATTTCTCGCGGTCTTCAGCGTCTTCAATCGTGTCGACGCTGGTGCCGATGATCGGCACGCCCGCAGCCGACAACGCCCGGGCCAGGTTCAGCGGAGTCTGCCCGCCGAACTGCACGATCACGCCGTCCGGCTGCACGCGGTCGCAAATGTTCAGCACGTCCTCGGTGGTCAGCGGCTCGAAAAACAGCAGATCGCTGGTGTCATAATCGGTGCTGACCGTCTCGGGGTTCGAGTTGACCATCACGGACTCGATACCCAATTCGGCCAGCGCAAAGCTGGCCTGGCAGCAGCAGTAATCGAACTCGATGCCCTGACCGATGCGGTTGGGCCCGCCGCCGAGAATCATGATCCGCCGTCCGCCTTCCGGCTTGGGCGGCGTCTCGTCTTCGTCTTCATACGTGGAATAGTAATACGGGGTATAGGCTTCAAACTCGGCGGCGCAGGTATCCACCGATTTGAACGTCGCCACGATCCCGCGCTGCTTCCGTTCGCTGCGCACGGCCAGTTCCGTCGAATCCCAGAGCGTCGCCAGTTGCCGGTCGGAAAAGCCGAACCGCTTGGCCTGCCTGAGCAGGGCGTCGCTGACGGTCGACAGCCCGTCCTGCTGACGCAGCGTCTCTTCGAGTTCGACGATTTCCTTGAGGTTGTCGAGGAACCAGGGATCGATCGCCGTCAGCTCGTGGATCTCTTCGATCGACATGCCGTGTTTGATCGCGTAGCGCAAATACCAGACGCGGTCGGCGTTGGGCGAGGCCAGTTTGGCGCGGATTTCGTCGCGAGAAGGACGCTGGGGCCCATACCAGAGATCCTTGCCGTCGCAGCCGAAGCCGAAGCTGCCCACTTCCAACCCTCGCAGCGCCTTCTGGAACGATTCCTTGAAAGTGCGGCCGATGGCCATCGTTTCGCCCACGCTCTTCATCTGCGTGGTCAGTTTTGCGTCGGCCTCAGGGAATTTCTCAAAGGCAAAGCGGGGGGCCTTGGTCACGACGTAGTCGATGGTCGGTTCAAAGCAAGCCTTCGTCTCGCGCGTGATGTCGTTGGCCAGTTCGTGCAGGCGGTAGCCGACGGCCAGCTTGGCGGCGATTTTGGCGATCGGAAAGCCGGTGGCCTTCGAGGCCAAGGCGCTCGAACGGCTGACGCGCGGGTTCATTTCGATCACAATCATCCGCCCGTCCTGCGGATTGATGGCGAACTGAATGTTCGAGCCGCCCGTCTCCACGCCGATTTCGCGGATCACGGCCAGCGAGGCGTCGCGCATCCGCTGGTATTCCTTGTCGGTCAGAGTCTGAGCAGGCGCCACGGTGATCGAGTCGCCCGTGTGTACGCCCATCGGGTCGAAATTTTCGATGGAGCAGATAATCACGACGTTGTCGTCAACGTCGCGCATCACTTCCATCTCGTATTCTTTCCAGCCCAGGATCGACTCTTCGATCAGCACCTCGGTAACCGGCGAAGAATCAAGGCCCCAGCGCACTTTCTGGTCGAATTCCTCGCGGTTGTAGGCGATTCCCGAACCGCTGCCGCCCAACGTGAAACTGGGGCGTACGACGCACGGCAAGCCGAGCTCCTGCACCGCCTCGCGGGCTTCTTCCAAGGTGTGCACGGTGCGACCGCGGCAGACGTCCAGGCCGATCTTTTCCATGGCCTGCTTGAACTGGTCGCGTTCCTCGGCCTTGGCGATCACGTCGGGCCGCGCGCCGATCATCTCGACTCCGTACTGCTCCAATACTCCCTGCCGCGCCAATTCCATGGCCAGGTTCAAGCCGGTCTGGCCGCCGAGGGTCGGCAGGATCGCGTCGGGCCGCTCGACCTCGATCACCTTGGCCACCATTTCCCACGTCAGCGGCTCGATGTAGGTGCGATCGGCCGTGCCGGGATCAGTCATGATCGTGGCCGGGTTTGAATTGATCAGCACCACCTCGTAGCCTTCTTCGCGCAAGGCCTTGCAGGCCTGCGTGCCCGAATAGTCGAACTCGCAGGCCTGTCCGATGATGATCGGGCCCGAACCAATGAGCAGAATTTTATTTATGTCGTCGCGTCGCGGCACTTTGCCAGTTTCCCTTCGCTCGTCCCAGTTATTTACGGCGGCCGCTGTTTTCCGAAGCCTTGACAGGCGTCTTAAAAGACGCTCCTCGCTGGTCGACGTCCAGCGAAGCCTTCGGGGCCCGTGTAAAATCCCTCAAAGTTACCACGAGCGGCGCCCGCTCTCAAGGCGCCAAACCGGCTGGTCGATCGGACATTTTCGCCTGTGCGAGGGCAGGCGGCGCCCGCCGCCGGGAAATTGAAAACCGTCGTCGCGGGGCCTGCACGACCCTCAGGGCGTTACTTCCGAGCGATCGGCCGTCAAAAAAGCCGCAGTCCGCGGCTGCCTGGGCCGGAACGGAAACCCCGAGTAGTATGGGCGGTATGCCCGCTCCCATCGCCCCCGGACCGCCCGCTCGAACAGAAACCCTTGCCGGCTACGTCGTGTGGGCCTTGGCCGCCATGGTCGCCATTGTCAGCGCTCGTGACAATGCCGGGGGGTGGAACGATGGCAGCCGGTTGGCCACGGTGGAATGTCTGGTCGATTACCACACGCTGGCCATCGACGACTCCGTCTTTGTCAAAGTCCCCCCGCCCGACCCGGAATTCAAACGTCCCTTTCCGTACCGCCTGGAAGATCCAAATGCCTGGATCGAGGGGACGAAAGACAAGATCCTCGTCGACGGACATTACTACTCGCACCGCTCGCCGCTGCCCGCCGTACTTTTGGCGGGCTGGTATTTCGTTTGGCAGCAGATCACCGGCTACACGGCCCGGGAGAATTGCGATCAATTCTGTTACTGGATGAACCTGGGGTCAGCCGGGCTCTCATACGTGATGGCCGTGGTCTGCACCTTCTACCTGGGCGGAACGGTGCGGCTTTCGCTTGCCCGCCGCCTGGCGCTGACGGCCAGTCTGGCGTGGGGCACGGTCGCAATCGCCTATGCGGCGCAAGTCAACGATCACATCATGTTGCTCGCCGTCGCAGCGGCCATGGCGCTCAACCAGGCCCATCTGGCAGCACGGCCCCAAGGCGAAGATGCTGGCCAGAACCCGGCAAACGGCGGAGCAAGCGTTTCGTCCTCGAAGTCAGCCTGGCTGAGAATCGCGTTGGCCGGCGGGCTGGGCGGGCTGGCCTATACCATCGACCAGGGCGCCGGCCCCCCGTTATTGCTGGCCGCGGGATTGATCGTCGCCTACCGCACCCGTTGGCGCCTGGGCGCGCTGGCCGTTTTCGCCGCGGCGGCGTTGCCGTGGCTGGCGGTCCATCATGCCCTCAACTACGCCATCGGCGGGACGTTCAAGCCGGTCGGCTCCCTGCCCGAGTACTTTGACTGGCCGGGCACGCCCTTCCATGCCCAGAACATGACCGGCGTTTGGAACCACCCGACGCCGGTCGATTTCGTGCGTTATGCTCTGGGGTTGCTGTTCGAGCCGGCATGGGGTTTCTTCTGGCACAATCTGCCGCTGCTGCTGACCCTGTCGGGCTTTTTTATCGTGTGGCGGCGCCGCCCGGCCGAGTGGCCGGAACTGTTCGGATTTTCCGCCTGGGCCGTCATGACCTGGCTGCTGTACTCGGCGTTGTCGGTCAACCATGCCGGCGATTGCTGCTCGGTGCGGTGGTTCACTCCGCTGTTGGCCGCCGGCTATTATTTGCTGGCCGTGCTGCTGCGCGACGATGCGCGTTATAACTCAGGCTTCCTGACTCTGACGGCGATTGCCTGCGCCCAGGGCGTTTATATGTGGGCCGCAGGGCCGTGGCACGAGCCTGCGGCGCCGCAGTTCAGAATGCTGCAATTGGCCGGCGCCGCCAGTTGGCTCGTCTGGTTGATCTGGGCGACCGTGGCGGGCGCCCGTTATGGCGCCCCGGAGCCACAACCACTTGGGTCTCGTCGTCCTGAGCCGCGACCGGCGCGAAAACAAGCAAAGCGATAACTACTCAACAAACGGCAACGCAACCCGTTCAATTCCATGAGCGAGCACGATCCAAGCGAAACGTCTCTCGCGGACGACGAATCCGTCAGGCAAGCCAAAGTGGCGCGTCGCACAGGCGCGGTCGTCATCGTGCTGGCGACGATCGTCGCCTTGGCGAGCGCGCACGATTACGCCGGCGGCTGGAACGACGGCAGCCGATTGGCTACGGTCGAGGCGCTGGTCGATCAGCATACCCTCATGATCGACCGCTCGATCTTCGTCCAGCCTCCGCCGCCCGAATCCGTGGAGCCGAATCCTTATCCGAGCCACTTGCCTGCCTTGCAGCGCGAAGGGACCAAGGACAAGCTGTTCATCAACGGGCATTACTATTCGGACAAGTCTCCGCTGCCGGCCCTGACAATGGCCGGGCTCTACCGAGCGTTGCAATGGGGCACGGAAATCGTCGCGCGGCGGCAACCGCATCGCTTCTGCTACTGGATGACGGTAGGCTCTTCCGGGCTGGCCTATGTGGCCGCCGTGTACTGCGTTTACCAGTTGGGCGGAGTTTTGGGGCTGGGATTGCGGCCGCGGTTGTGGATGACCGCGGCGTTAGCGTTGGCCACGGTGGCCCCGGTCTACGCTCGACACGTCAACAGTCACATCATGCTGCTGGGAATCACGGCGGCGTTGATGCTGTCTTTGGCGCGTCTCGCGGCGGAAAAACGGGCGGGGCGAACGCCTTGGCAGCGCGTCGCCGAGGCGGGCACGCTCGCCGGATTCGGCTACACGCTCGACCTGGGCGTCGGCCCGGTGCTGGTGCTGTGCACCGCTGCGCTCGTGGCGTACCGCACGCGGCGGGTTTCCGCGTTGGCGCTGTTCGCACTGACCGCTGCGCCGTG
>DASZUP010000771.1:0-6798 GCA_035547635.1 Pirellulales bacterium | reverse complement strand
AGACATGCGAGCCGCTGACGGTGAATCCGCCGGCGCCGGCGGCGATCGTGCCGGCCGACGAGGCGCCGTCTCCCCAGTAAATCGTTGCAGAGTAGTCCGGGGCGGCGCCGGCCGGATTGGCGTCGGTGAACGTGGCCACGTCGCCGCTGAACGTCGCGCCTTCCGTCGACGAGATCGTCAGCCCGGCGGCAGTCAGCGGCGCGTCGGCGATCTCAGCCGTACTGTGCGCAGTGGCTGCGCTGCCGCCGACGTCCGAGACCGTCACCGTGACTGCTCGCGTTCCATACTCCGCATAAACGTGCGAACCGGTCACCAGGAAGCCGCCGCCGGGATTCACTGAAATCGTCCCGAACGAGAGCGACGAGCCGTCGCCCCAGTCGATCGTCGCCGTGTAATCGCCACTGACGCCATTGGGATTGGCGTCAGTGAACGTGGCGACTGTGCCACCGAAGGTTGCGCCTTCCGTCGCATGGAAGGTTACTGCCGCGGCGTCGATCGGCGCATCGGCGACATGGGCCGTGCTCAATGCCGTGTCGTTCGAGCCGCCGGCATCGGAAATGGCCACGATTACGGTATGGACGCCCTCGTCGGCATACGCGTGCGAACCGGTGACAAGGAAGCCGCCGGCCGGATTGACCGCGATGGCGCCCGCCGAGAGCGACGAACCGTCGCCCCAGTCGATCGTCGCCGTGTAATCGCTGACTTCGCCGTTGGGATCGGCATCGGTAAACGTAGCGACCGTTCCGCTGAAGGTTGCGCCTTCGGTTGGCGTGAACGTCACGCCTGCGGCCGTCAGCAGGGCATCGGCCACGTTGGCCAGTCCGCTGACGGTGGTCTGCTGATTACCCTGATCGGTGATGATCGCCTTCAGCGCCAACCCGGCGTGCTCTTCGAGGTAAATGTGAGACCCGCTGACCGTGTAGCCATCGGCGGCCGAACCGCTGATCGTGCCTGCCGTGAGCGTGCTGCCGTCGCCCCAATCGATCATGGCGGTAAAGTCGTCGCCCAGGCCGTTGGGATCAGTCCCGGTGAACGTGGCCACGGCGCCGGAAAAGCTCTGTCCTTCGGTCGGCGAGATGGTCAAGCCGGTCGCGTTTTGCACGGCGTCGCCGACCGTGGTGGTAACCTGCACGGCGCTGGCCGGCGATTGCTGGTTGCCGGCGTTGTCCGTGGCCAGGCTATAGAACGTGTAGGTATGTCCCTTTTGGCCATTGAACGTGGCCTGGGTCGCGGTGGTGTTGATGATAAACGGCGTGAAGGGACCGCCATTGTCGGAAACGTAGACGTCGTACGTCGCCACCGCCGAAGCGCTGGGATCCTGATTGGCCGGCGCCCAGGAGAGCGTGAACTGAGGCGTTGGTTCATGGGCCGGCAATCCGGAGATCTGGCTGCCGAGCGAAAGCCCGTCGTCGATGGTGTTGAAGATCGTCCGGGTGTCGATCGGCGCATTCGAGTCGAAATAGATCGTGGCCTGCGCGTGAATGACGTCTCCGGTCCGCACGCCGGCGTCCGGCAACACGGTATAAGTAACAAAACCCTGGCCGCTGCCGGCGCCGTCATCAGGCGGCAGAAAGCCTTTGCCGCCGTCGAGCGGCTTTTCGCCCGTGGCGGGATCGATGGAGAGGAAGTTCCAGATAGCCGTGCCGCTGGAGACGTCGATCGTCGCCGTCACCTGCACGAGAATTCCGAGAGCGTCGGTTTCGTCGATCGTCGTCTGATAGAAGGCGGAATCAGGCGGCGGCGAGAACCGCATGCCGCCCCAGCCGAAATCTCCCAGCCGGAAGCTGCGCGGATCGATGTTCGGATCGAGCTGCTCGGTGATCGTGACTTCCTGCGCCGGCGCCGTGGCGGCCGACTCGTTCTCGAATTCGATTTCGTAGCCCAGCGGCTGATCGGCCGGCACGAAGTGCTGATCGCCGTAGCCCTCGGGACCGACAATATCGTTGGGGTCGAAGGGGAAATGAGGGATCTGTGGAAACGGGATGGGCCAATGATCAAAGGGAGGCGGAAGCGGGATATTGAAGGGCGGGACTAATGGCTTCGGATCGTGCTTCCACTCCGAGTTCGACATGGCATTGTTGGCGTCCTCTCGTTCCTTGGCGAGGAACTCGATGTACTTCTCGTAGGCCTTCTCGACTTTTTCAGATGCTGTGTCGAACTGTTCGAGAGCCTCCTTATAGCGATCGTACTCCTGCTCCGTAATTTCGGCAAACTCCGTCGTGTTTTCGAAGGGATCGCTGACGATGGCTTTGGCAGCCTCCAGCGAATTCGTTACGAGACCGACCACTTGTCCCAAGCCCTTCAGCGTATTGAGCAGGGCCTTGTTGTTCGCAATATCAAGGTACGCCTGATAGGGGATGCCGCCCAGAGGCTTGCCTCCTGTCGCAAACTTGATCAGGTTCTCTTCAATCGCGATTTCTTCCTCCAGGGTGATTTCTTGTCCGAGGATCTTCTCTGCGGCAATCTCCAGAATTTTTACCGATTGCTCGATCCTGGTGGCCAGTTCCGGGAGCTTCGTCAGGTCGTCCACAAAGCCTTCACCCTCCGACTCGGCTTCGGCGCTCGCCAGGCCCTTGATCACGCCGCCAATCAGCAGACCAATTGAGACTTGCACTTCCGTAAAGCCGAAGGCGCCAGCGGCTAATCCTTCGGGGCCGAGTGCGACCACGGCGAGCCCCAATCCGGCAACCGTCCCCGCGAGCTTCCCGCCTTCTGCCAGAAACGTTCCGAGAGTGAGCAGCGCGTCCGTGACCACCTGGCCTGCGATATCGTTCGCATTCTTGGCTGCATCATCACGGCGATCGATCAAATCCAGCACCTTCTGGTAAAGCGGCCATGCCTGGCTTTGGTGGACATCATTGCAATTGTCCGTGAAGGGTTGCGGTTTCGGCACCTGATCTTTGCTGAGCAAGCCGCCGAACAGTTCGGCGAGCTTCTCCTGGAGATCCTCCAAGCTGGCAAGCCAGGCTTGATTCGTCGGCCCTTGCGGCGCCGCGAAGTCATTGAGCTGCGCGGCGGCGAAGTTTCCGGCCGGACTGGCAAGTAAGGCGGCGTTTCCTGTGCCCGTGGCGGCGGAATTCGCCGCGACATCCCCCGCCGCCACCGCGATCGTAGCCGGCAACGTAAAGTCCGGCGTCGTTACGGCGCCCGCCGCGTGCGCGAAGGTGTAGGATTGGTCGTAGACGTTTTGGCCGTAGAACGCCTCGACGTGCATACCGCTCGTTCCGGCGTCCGTAAGCGTAAAGCTTCCGTCGTCCTGAGTCGTCGCTGTCGCCAGCACATTGCCGGCAGCGTCAACGAGCGCCACCGGCGCGTGCGCCACAGGAGCGCCGGCGACGTCCAAGATGCGCCCGGCGACCGTGTCGGCCGTCGGCGTCAGGGTTGCATTCTGGACGACATTGGCCCCGGCAACCGTGACGTTTGCAGTATAGGAACTCAGATATCCTGGCGCGCTTGCTATGAGCGTGTACGTACCGTCGGGGACGCCGTCGAACGAAAAGCTGCCGTCGGCTTCTCCCGCAATGATGATTGCGTTGCCGGCGTTCGATGAGGGAACCAACTCGACCAAAGCATTCGGAATCGGCGTGCTCGTCGCGTCGGTAATTGTCCCGCTGACGGCGGAAAGGGGGCCAATCTCAAGCGAAATCGCATCGGTCTCGTTCGTGGAGAGCGAGAGCGTTGTTGAGCCCGAATCGCCCGTCGTCCCCAGAACGGCCACCGAATAATTGCCTGCTGCCAGGTTATTGAAGGTCACGACGCCCGTGCCGTCGAGCGTCGTCGTTCCCAGCAGTTCGCTGCCGGCGGGTCCTTCGAAACTCAGCATCACATACGCGCCGGCAATGGGATTGATCGGATCTGAAACCGTGATCGATAAGGTCGAACCGCCGGCGGCGAAATCTTCGGTTACGGTTCCCGTCGTTGCCGAAATGTTCGTTTGCGGTGCGAAACTGGCGGTCGGATCGGTGACGACGATGTCGAAGGCGCCCGGGGCAAGGATCAGGAACTGGTAGCTGCCGTCGCTGGCCGTCTGCGTAGAGGCCGCCAGCGTTGCCGAGCCCGTTTGATAGAGCTTGACGGTCGCGCCGGAGATGACGCCCCCCGCCGAGTCGGAGACGGTCCCATTGATCACCGCGGCCACCGCGACGTTGAGATTCGCAATGATGGCCTGTCCTTCCACACTGCTCACCTGAGCTGTTTGAAGTCCGCCCGCGGCGGACCGGCTGACATAGACCTGGTAAGCGCCGAGCGGCAGGCCGTTGAACGAGTAGTTGCCGTTGACGTCGGTGGTCGTCGTCTTTCTGCTTCCATCTGCGGCGTCGAGGTAGACAATCACCCCACTGAGCGTTCCGCCCGACGTCGAATTGGTCACGGCGCCGGCGATCGTCGCGCCCGCTTCGACGTCGATGCTGGGCGTCGTGGCATTCTCGCCGGCGGCGATCGTCACAAAACGCGTTGCAGGACTGGCAAACGCAAAACCTGCGGGCCGCACCTCGTACGTTCCGGCCGACAGATTTGGAAATGTGTAATTGCCAAAGGCGTCCGTGGTCGTCGCTGCGACCTGGGCGCCGCCGCTATACAGGCCGACGACCAGTTGATTGAGATCCAAGCCGGCGTCATTCGAAGCGAGCGAACCGGAGATGGATGCCGTGGGAGCGAATGTGATGGGCCCCAGGCTGACATGCTGCGCCGCCCCAACGACGACGTTCTCAATCGTCTGGGGGAAATAGCCATCCATCCACAAAGTAAGGTCGTAGGTCCCCGCCGGCAGGTCGTGAATCGTGAAGGCTCCGGGCGCCGATGCTTCGGCGTTGAAGTGCAATGCCGCGGAGAATGCGCCGATCCCGACGGCGCTGACCGCCAACGTTCCGTGGTCGGCGCCGCCCGGCGCGAGCGAAATGGCGCCGCTGATTGTGGCCTCGGGCGCCAACGTAAAGTTCTCCGCCAGGTCGGCGTTTGTGAGGGTGATCGTGCTGACTTGCCGGGCAAAGCCGGCGGATTCGACGACCAGCGTGTAGGCGCCCGCGGACAAGCCGAACACTCCGAAGGAGCCGTCCGAAGCGGAGAACGCCGAGCGCACGGTTCCATCGAATGCGATTAAGGAAATGGAGGCCGACGCTGACGGGGTGAAGCCGTCGGCGGCAAAAACGGCGCCGGTGAGCGCGAAGCCGCGCGAGACGGGAACGGAAAGGTGATCCGCCGAAGCGCCGCCCGAGATAGTCGCCTGCACGACCGAGTCGTTCGCGACGTCTGCGACCTTGAGCTGGTAGGTTCCGTCCGGAAGTCCGGAAAGGGCGAACGAGCCGTCGTTCAGCAAGACGCCGTAGTAAGTGTCGCCCGTCGCCGTATCTTCGGCGGAGATCCTCCGCCCGCCCAGCGTTACAGTGGGGTCGGCAGCGACGACCGTACCGCGGATGGACGGTTCGACGTCAGCGGCAGCCAGAGAGATTTCCAGTCGCAGCAAATCGGTGGGCGAGGCGTTGCTCCCGAGTTCGCTCGGCAACAACGAGGCGTCTCGCGCCAACGCGCGCACCAGGTCGCCCCAGGTGTCGCCAACGCGCGCTTGAACCCGCGACCAAATCGCATTCCAATCCGGCGAAGCGGAATCCGCCGAGGAGAGGTAATTCTCCAGCACAACGTTCCAATCGAGAGGCGTCGTATCGTCGGCGGTGATGACATTCCACACGAAGCCATAAGGATCGTTCGGGGTTCCCGAGCGGAAATAGACCGAGACGGTTGCCGAGTCTCCGGGGCGCAGAATGCCCGCCGGCCCTGATCCGCTAACTGCCAGGAACTGCACAACGGGGCTGCCGACGTAGTCAGGCGAGAGGCCCATGGTGACGCCCGTTGGACTGCTGACCGCGAACAGCGGAGCCGGCATGTCGGCATCGCCCGTGTTGGCATACGTCACCGTAAACGCTTGCAGGCGATTCACCAGCACAATTCCCGGGCCGTTGGCTGAGGTCGCCAGGTTGGCGCCGGACCCCGCGACCAGCGTGAGTCCGCTTGCGAGCTTTGCCACGCTGCCGTCGCCCGCCGTCGCTTGGACGTCGTACTGACCAATCGCTCGTCCGTCGAGGTCATAGGTCGCAAAGGCCGTGCTGCCATCCTGCAAGTAGACGCTGCTGGCCTGAATGACATCGCCGGAACCGTCGAGTAACTGGAACGTCGTATCGCGGTCGAACTTCGCTCCGCTGATCTTCAAGGTGGAACTGCCGGCGTTGCCGATCTGGCCGGGGCTGACCGCAGTCACCGAGAAGGGAATGATCGAGGCGGACAGCGAGTAGTTGGCGACCGCCGTTGGATTAGCTTGCGGATTGTAACCGTAAACCGTGCGGCTGATGACTTGAACGTAATACGTGCCGGCCTGAGTGCTGGGGATGGTGATCGCTTGATTCGCCCCCAGCGCCTGATCGCCGTGGAAATCCGACTGGCCAGGCGACGGCGTCTGGCCGAAACTGACGTACAACCCGTTCACGTCGTTCGCCTGCGCGTCGCTCAGAGTGAACTGCAACGTTTGGCCGGCGTCGACTGTCACTTTGTAGTACGCCGAGCCGCCTTGCGTGAGCGAGCCGACAACAGGCGAGCCTGGCGTGCCGGCGATGATCTCCGGCACGTCGAGCGAAGTCTGGGCCGAAACGCTGAGATTGTTCGTCTCGTCCGTCTCGGGAACCTGGTTGCGAATATCGCTCCGCAAAACGACGTAATACGTACCCGGAGACACGCCGGGCAGCGGCGCGGTCAGCGTCTCGCTATAGCTGCCGTTCGCGGCGACGCCGCCTGTATGATGAACGCGCCCCA
>DASZUP010000770.1:0-15827 GCA_035547635.1 Pirellulales bacterium | reverse complement strand
GGAACCGCTAGTCTCCTCTAATCCTCGCTGATCAGGCGGAAATGGCGAAGCCGACGGGGATCTTCAATCCGCGAGGCGGCGCATCTCTTATTGCTGGGACTGAACCCCCGTTGTCGGCGAGCGCGCCCCCGGCGGATTGCTGATTAGCAGTTGTGCTTGGCGCCAATTCTGCTACCAATTACGAATATCGAACGCCGCCGCCGGCGTTGCTTCTGAGCCTTCGACCTGGATGCTTCTCATGCACGAATTGACCCGCGAACTGTTTGTCAAAAACGACTCCAAGATCGTGATGCTGGTGGCCGACGGCCTGGGCGGCTTGCCGCTTGAGCCGGGCGGACTGACGGAGCTGGAAACGGCCCGGACGCCGAATCTCGACGCCTTGGCCCAGCGCGGCGTGCAAGGTGGCAGCATTCCGGTTTTGCCGGGCATTACGCCAGGCAGCGGCCCGGGGCACTTGGGTCTGTTCGGTTACGATCCGCTTAAGTACCAGATCGGCCGCGGCGCGCTCGAGGCCACCGGCATCGGCTTTGAATTGGGGCCCAATGACGTCGCCGCCCGCGGCAACTACTGCACGTTGGACGCCGACGGTAAGATCAGCGACCGCCGCGCCGGCCGGATCCCCAGCGAAGAGAGCGCCCCGCTGGCCGCCGTCTTGCGGACCGTGAAGATTCCTGGCGTCGAAGTGTTCGTCGAGCCGGTCAAGGAGCACCGCTTTGTCGTCGTGTTCCGCGGCCAGGGGCTGGGCGGTCACGTTCACGATACGGATCCGCAAGCCGTCGGCGTGGCGCCGCTGGCGCCCAAGGCCATGGACGAGGCGAGCCAGAAGACGGCGGACGCGGCGAGCGAGTTCGTCAAACAGGCCAACAAGCTGCTGGCGGATCAGCCGAAAGCCAACGGCCTGACGTTGCGTGGTTTCTCGCCCCGCCCTGCCCTGCCCAGTTATGAAGAGGTGTACGGCTTGAAGGCGGCGGCCATTGCGGTTTACCCGATGTACAAAGGCCTGGCCCGTCTGGTCGGCATGGAACTCGTTGGCGAAGCCAAGACGCTGAGCGAGCAATTCAACTTGCTCGAGCAACAGTGGAACGACTTCGACTTCTTCTTCCTGCACTTCAAGTACACCGACAGCACCGGGGAGGATGGCGCCTTCCAGAAGAAAGTGGAACGGATCGAAGAATTCGACGCCTGCATTCCGCGCGTGACGGAGCTCAATCCGAAGGTGCTGATCGTGACCGGCGACCACAGCACGCCCAGTTATTTGAAGAGCCACAGTTGGCATCCCGTGCCGACGCTGCTGGTTTCGGACTGCTGCCGTTTTGACGGCTGCCAGGGCTTCAGCGAGCGCGAGAGCCGCCATGGCGGGCTGGGACAGTTCGAAGCCAAGCACCTGATGACGCTGGCGCTGGCGAATGCCGGCCGCTTGGGTAAGTTCGGCGCATAAACGCCGCTCAGGGCAGAAACCGCGTGCCGGGCGGGAACTGAAGCCCGAAGGTTTCAGCCAGCACGGCCAGCAGTTTGTCGTCGGTCTCGATTGGTTGGCTCGCCGTTTCGTCGCCTCGGGTGATTGATAGCTCGCGGTCGCGGAGCACGTAGCGCACTTCCGCGCCCGGCCGCTGGACCAGCAGCATCTTCAGAAAGATCGAGCGGGGGTGGGTCGAGGTGAAGTAGCTGGCCACCTCGTAGTCGATCGGGTATTGCGGCTCCAACGTGAACGCGTACAAGTCGGTCCATTGGCCGGCCAGCAGGAACTGCAGCACCCACAGTTCGCCTTCGCGAACAAGGCGGTAGGCCCAGGCGAATTGCGGCGAAATCTCGTCGGGGATCAAACGTACCGGTTTGAGCAGGCCCGCACTGCCGAAGCCGACGTCGGCCAGCCACGAATGGCCGTCCAGGTGCACTTGCAGCATCATGTGTGAACGGGGCCTGATCGAGGCGCCGGCGCCCATCCGAACCCGGCCGGCAAGCCGCGTTACCGTAAAGCCGAGGCGCTCCAGTACCGCAGCCAGCAGTTCATTCTGTTCGAAGCAATATCCGCCGCGGCAGCCTTGGACCAGCTTGGCCTGCAAGCTGGCCAGGTCGAGCCGGATGGGGCGGCCGAGCAGCACGTCGAGGTTTTCAAACGGAATGTGCCGGGCGTGAGCAAAATGGATTTCTTCCAGCGTCTCGAGCGTGGGCTCGAGACCGCCGCGATACGCGATGCGGTCGAGGTAGGCGTCGAGATCGATTTCCGCCGGAGCATCGACGTTCATTGGAACGAGAAGAACTGTTTGGTGCGGTGGATGTGTTCGAGCATCTGGGTTTGAGCCAGGTCGCCGTTGCCTGCCGCAATCGCGTCGACGATCGCCTGATGCTCGGTGATACTGGATTGCATCCGGCTGTGCCGCTGTCCGAGGATCCGCACGACCTCGCGAAAGATCTTGTCCCAGACCTGGTCCATCACGCGGATGATTTCGCGGTTGCCGTGCAGGTGGCAGAGCAGCATGTGAAACTCGCGGTCCAGCCGCGTGGCCTCGAGCACCTTGTTTTGCGCGTAAACGTCTTCCTGGATCGCCAGGTGAGCGCGGAGCCGTTCGACGTGTTCCGGCGCGTTGCGGGCGCCGAGCGAACGGGCGACGTGCGGCTCCAATGCGTAGCGGATGTCGAATACGTCAAATACCTCGCGCGGCGAGATCTCGCGGACGACAATGCCTTGCTGCGGAGAGACCGAAACCAGGCCTTCGGATTCTAGGTGTTCCAGCGCCGCCCGAATCGGCGTCTTGCTCATGCCCAGCAGGCCGGTTAATTGACGCTCGGCTAGAAACGAGCCGGGGGGAAACTCGCCGCTCAGGATCGATTCTTTGAGCCTCTGGTAAGCGGTGTCCTTGAGCAACATCTTCTTGGCCGGCGCGGCAGACGGCGACGCGCCCTGCTCCGGCCGCGGCATTGCGGAGCCGGAGGAATCGGACAGGCTGATGGGAGCCATGAAGCTTTTACCTTTTATTTAATATCGCCAATCCGCCCCCGTCCGAGCCCTGCGCAACCGGCCGCAAAACGCCCCGCGGGTGAGGCGAAGCACACGGCCGTCTGGTGCGGCGCAAAGCCCCGCCGAAACAACACATTCTGCCCCGCCAATCTTTGATTTTGCTTGAATGGTCGAGACTTTTCCAGCACCTTGCTGGGATTTTCTTGCCGATTCGCGCGGTCCATGGATTTCTTATCTTGCGGATTGCGCCGTTTGTAGCGCGCTTCTCATGCGGCGACCTGCTGAAAACGCAGATTACTTGACGAGCCGGGCATCAAGCCAATCCGCATGGTCGAGTTCGTCGCCCCGCTCGGCGAAATCGACGATCAGGCTCAAACGCTTGCCCTCGCGAAGATCGACTGCAACGGGCAGCGGCGGCATCCGGCCGCGAATCACCGGGCTCCTGTAGGCCTCGCGATTGTCGACGAAGATTCGAAACACGACGCTGCCGCGGCCTGCGGTTTCGTCGTCGACGGCCAGTTCGGTCTCAAAGCGACGGTAGGGTTTGTCGAGCGGGTAGGTCAACCTGGCGGCGCTGTGCATGCCAAGGCCTTTGACATACAGCCGCCCCCCTGCCCGAAGGCGCGAACCACTTACGCTTCTATCGACGGCATAAGGCCAGGCGAGAGTCAGATAGGGAACGTGCCGATAACTTTCGCTCGTCTGATCGGAGAGATAGACTGCGCCGCCGCCGATGGGCTGCAAGAAACAAATCGCGCCGGGTTCGGTCTTCAATTCAACGGTGCAACTCAGTGATAGCCGGATTTCTCCCTCGCTTGCGATCAATTCCGAGGCCGTCAGCAAGCTGCCGTCGGAAAGGCCAACCAGGCAATGAAAGCCGCGAGGCCGAATGTTGGACAGCAGCGAAGGATTGAAGCGGATGGCGACGATGCGCTCCATCTCCACCGAGACCGGGCCGGTCGGCGTTTCCAAGGCCGCCTTGGTTTCGTCGATCCCCGTAATCGTACCCGCCAGCCGGTCGCCGTTCTCCAGGATCAGCAGATCAGAGTTTCGCGGCTGCTCGTCGTCTGCTGCGGAGGAATCCGCGCCGCTTGGTATCATCGATTCACGCAACTCGGCCAGCATGCGGTCTCGCCGCGGCATATCGACCGGAGGATGGTAAAGAACGCCGGCGATCAGCTCCAGCGGGATCGCCACGGAACCAATCCAGTCCGATTCAACCTTCAACTGCGTTTCGTCGCTCGCCAATACGTGCGCGGCCAGCAGGCTGCCGTCAACCAACAGCAGGTACGATTGATTGGTAAGTTCTCGCGGCGCTCCCCACCGAACTAACTCGCTCGCCGGCACGGTGCGCAGCTCGCCGGCCGTGCGAAACGCGACGCGCCACGAGGCATCGACCGTCGCCAATTCTGCCGGGAAACGCGTCTCGCCCAACAGCACGGCTTCCGGCGGCGCTGGTTCAGCGGCGCGGACCAGGACGGCGGGCAAGGCGACTGCCGAGAGCAGCAGAGCCAAGAGCACATTCAATGGAACTCGACGTGGCATGCCCGTCTCAACGTTGAAAAAT
This sequence comes from Pirellulales bacterium, assembly GCA_035547635.1. GTDB lineage: Bacteria > Planctomycetota > Planctomycetia > Pirellulales > JAICIG01 > JAICIG01. Next base: position 11,301 of record DASZUP010000770.1, on the reverse strand, counting down.
CGGCAAGTAATTATTCGGCATTTGCAGGACCAGGCAAGCCATGGCCGTGCCGTATTCCTGGCAGATGGAGTCGGACCAGGCCCCGTCATCGGGGCGCTGCCGGGCAAGCAGTTCGTCGCGGATGGCCGGGTACCATTGCAGCCAATAATCGCCTCCCGCGTGCCACATGGCCTGCACGGCGTAGTAGTGGCCGTAGAAGTAATGACTTTCCCGGTTGAAGGCGTCGCGGCCGGGAATGTGTTCCATCAGGTAAGTCAGGCCCTTGTCGATTTCGGCGCCTTCATAGATGCCCGCGCTGTAGAGCGCCACCACGCCGGCGGCCGAGCGGGGGAACGCGCTTTGTCCGCCTTGCAGCATGTACATGAACCCGCCGTCGGCGTTCTGGCTGCGTTTGACGTAGTCGACGCACTTGTCGATGGTTTCCTTAGGCACGTAGATGCCCGCGTTGCGCGCCGCTCGCAGGGCCATGACCTGGCATATCGTCACGGAGATGTCGGCGTCGTGGCGGATGGGCTGGTAGCGCCAGCCCCCCTCCGCGTTCTGGGTGTTGACGATCAGTTCGACTGCTTTGGCCAGCTTCTCGCGAATGTCTGACCGCATGCTCATGCCGTAGGCTTCTGCCAGAAACAATGTGGCAAAGCCGTGACCGTACATCGGACCATGACTGCTGGAACCCGGCACGTCGATGAAGCCGCTGTCCTGGGCGTTTTCCAGAATGAATGCGACGCAGCGCGAAACCTGTTCGCCGTAGGGTCCTCGGTCCGGCGTGCTGCCGCTGGCCATGAAGGCCATGCCGGCCAAACCGCAAACGGCGACGTTGCGACTGTATCCGCCGGAGCCGAAAGAGCCATCCTCTCGCTGCTGCCGGGCCAAAAAGGCCAGGCCCAGGTCGATGGCTTTCTGGGCCGAAGGCGTCACCAATTCAACCGCCGTCTGCTCCGGGTCGGGCCGTTTTTCCTGTCCCAGCGCCGTGCGGAGCGGGCCGGCAACGAACGCCACGACTCCCAGCGCCGCCAGGCCGCCGGCGACTAATCGCCGTCTTGCCTTCGCGGGCGTGTTCGCTGTTCTGAACCGTGCCATGGCGGGCTCCGAGGGAAAGCGTCGAGGCTTTCAGCTTGTGGTTTGGCGCCGTCGGCGCGGCGCTAGCGCCTTACTTCCGGTCTTGAAACTTGAACTTCGCGCCTTCGGCCAACGCACGAAAGTACTCTTCGATCTGCAACTCGTATTTAGGCAGCAGTTCTTCCTTGGCGTATTGCTCCATCTGCTGCCGAAGGTGCGGTGGGAGCTGGCCCCAAATGTCTTTCAAAGCTTCATCCAACTGGGCGGCTTCAGGCTTGGCCGCTTTGCGAGAACCCATCACGTCCGAGCTGTCTTTGGCCGGATTGTTGCTGGCGGTTTCCTGGCCGCCGGACTTGCCCGGTTCCGGCTGGTCGACCTTTTCACGCTCGGCCGTCTGTTGCTCTTGTTGGGAAGACGAGGAGGATGAAGATGATTTCTTGCGTTTCCGCATCTGTTTGATCAGCCGTTCCAGTTCGGCGGCAATCTTGTTCTGCATGCGCTGCGTGATGTCGTCCGACTGGTTGCCCGCAATACGACCTTCGACCTCGCGCATTTTCCGTTCGAGTTTGACGAGCGGATCGTCTCCGTTCTCGCCGCCGGACGAGTCAGCCGGCATGCCGAGATCGATATCCTCGCCTTCGCCCAAGTCTTTTAACAACTCGTCATCCAGCTCTCCGCCCGGAGCGCTTCGGGCGCCGGGCTTGCCGCCTGGCCGAGGCGCCGGCTCAGAGTCTTTCTTCTCTGCCGGTCGGCTGGCCGGTGTGTTTGATTTTGCCGGCTTTTGCAGCTCGCCCAGCCCCTCGTCATCGGCCGAATCGCCCAGGCCTTTGAGCAACTCGTCATCGAGCGGGTCTTTCGACGCCGCCTTACCCGACTGCGGAGCGGCGGCCAAGGCCACGCGCGGCGCCGGCAGAAACCAGGCGCTCAACGGCAGCCACGCCGCAAGAATCGATGGGATCAGTCGTGCGACCTTCATTTCAAGTCCTTTCCGCCGGGGGGCAGTAAGGGATCCTCGCCGTCGTCGTTCGACGGCATATCAGGAAGGCTTTCGGGATCGTCTTCGGGATTCGCTTCGTCCGGCTGCATCAGATCAAGCAGTAGATCGGCCAGTTTGCCTTGCTCCTCGCTTAACGAAGCATAGGTGCGTTTCTGCTCGGCGGTAAGACCGCCGCTCTGTCGGCGTGCGCCTTCCAAGGCCTTGGTTTGTTCGTTGACGTCCACTTGCATGAGCCGCAGCAGTTTCAATTCGCTCAGCAGGCGTGCGCCATCGCCTTGTTGCTGTCCGCCCCCCTGCCCGCCCTGCTGGCCTTCGTCTTCTTCCTGCTGCTCTTCACCCTGGTCCGGCGCCAGCGCAGCGAGCAGTTGCTGCAGCCGATGCAACGCCTGCTGGATCGCCTGTTGCGCACTCGCGCCGAGCTGGCGCCGTTCGAGCAGGGTTTGCGCAGCGGTCATTTCTCGGGCGATGCCCTCGAGACTGAACTGGAACGTCTTGGCGGTCAATTTGTCCGCCAAGGCCTGAACCTCGTCGCGTAGCGCTTGCTGCTCGCGCGCCACGTCGCCCACGCTGATTAATTGGGCGCGGGTTAATTCGCCCTGGGATTCGCTCAATTCGTCGTAATGACGGGTCTCTTCCAGCACGTTCTCTTGTCGCTGCACCAGGCTCTTCAAGCCGTCTTCCAGCCGGGCCAGTTGTTCCTCGGCCAGCTCCTGCTCCGCCTGGCGCAAGGCCTCGGCCAGTTGTTGCTGGGCTTCCTCCAGGTCTTTCTCGGCGGCTTGGGCTTGCTCGGCGGCAGCTTGACCATTGCCCTGCTGGCCCTGCTCGCCGGCCTGTCCCATTTTGCCGCCTCCCTGAGCGGTGCTGCGGCCGGCGCGATCGGCTTGCAGGCGCTCCAGCCGGCGGGCCAACCGCTCGGTCTGTTCCTGCAGTTCCCGCTGCTGGCGACTCAGGCGTTCCAGTTCGCGACGCCGCTCCCCTTCGTCCGATATTTTGCCGGCCGCTTCCCACTTCTTCCGCAAACCTTCTTGTTGTTGACGCAAACCGGTCAGTTTCTGCTCGGCTTCTCGCAGCTTCTTCACCAGCCGCGCCAATTCGTTCTCGCGGCGGTTGGCGAGGATGTCGAGGACTTCTTGCAACTGCTCGCCGATCTGTCGCTGGCCGGTTGTCGCCTGGCCCATCTGGTTCTCGGCCACCTGCCGGCCGGCTTGCCGCATGCCGCCGGCGACGGCCTGCTCGCGGGCTTCATGCAGCGCGTCGGAGATCGTGCCCGCCGCCAACGGATCATGATTCTCCAACTCGGCGGCCGTTCGTTCCATCCGCTGTTCGATCTTGTCAAATTGCCGCGACAATTCGAGTTGCCGCGCGGAGAGTTTCTTCAAGTCGGCTTGTTGCTGTGGCGTCAGGTCTTTGAAGTCCTTGGTCAGCGTTTGGCGGCCAAGTTCGGCCGTCTGTTCGTTGAGCGATTCCTGGTCGTGGCGCAACTGGCCGATCTCGCGGTGAAAGCGGCGATAGTTGTCCCACTCGGCCAGTTCGCCGAGCATCTGCTCCAAAGATCGGATCACTTCGTCCTGATGCTGGCCGGCCGCGGTCAACGGACGCGCCGAATCCTTTCCGCCGGCCGACTGCGCCGACTTCATCGCGGCGGTCAGTTCGCGGTTGATGACCGGCAACTCCTGCTTGCCCAGGCGATTGATCTCTTCCATCAGCCGGCGCATGTGACGTTCGACGTCCGGATTATCCACCTTGTTATTGGCGAGATCGGCCAATAGCCCGGCGATCTGCGGCGCCACGCCCTCGCCGGGGCTGACCAGGCCGCGATCGATTTGCCGCTGCGTCAACTCGGCGGCCTGCAAATGGTCGACGTCTTGCTTGGTCAGGCTGCCGATCTCCTGCAACTGAATTTCGACGCTTGAGACCTGTTCGCGAGATTCTCGCTGCAGCTTCAACATTCGGGCCAACTCGCCGAGCACGAAATTCTGCCGCTCGGCCAGACGTTCCGCCAGTTCCCCGGTCGAGATCACCGTCAGTCGTCGGGGCTGGCTCGTACCGGTCAACGGTTTGTAATCGGTCGCGGTGGCGTACACGTTGAGCTGAACGCCCGGCTTGAGCTTGAGCGGGCCCAATTCCCAGCGATGTTCGATGGTGCGCTGCTCGCCTAGCGGCTCGTTGACTGAAGGGTCGCGCGGCGCCACCGTCGGCGCCGCTTGCGCCGGCCTTGCGTAAAGCTTGATTTCCGCGTCGCCAACTTCCGACTGGTCGCTCCGCGAGTAGCGGAGCGCCACTTCCGCCAGGCCCAAGTCATCTTTCGCTTCGATGCGCACCGGTACGACGGCGTCGGGCGTGACGAAAGCGTTGGCGCCGGGTTCCTCGAGCGCAACCGAGGGCGTGACGTCCTCGATAGCTCGAATTTCGTAGCGCACGTCGTCGGCGTTGGAAAAACCCTGGCGATCCGTGAGCTTGACCCAATACGCCCCCGCTTGCTTTACGACGAAACCTTCGCCGCCGGACGAGGGAACCGAGAAGCCGAAGCCATCGGCGCTGATCTGTGCGGGAATGCTCCCCTGTTCGTCGATCTCGATCGTAGCCGCGGAAAGGGGCTTGCTGGCGCGACCGGTCAGCTCGACGCGCGTTCCGGTCAAGGCGCGAATGTGACGCTCCGAGCTTTCGGGCGGCCAGCCGGTGTACTTGGGATAGTGAAGTTTGAGTGCCAGTTGCTCGACTTCGGGCGGTTCGACGACTTCTACGTCGATCCAGGGCATCGAGCGGTCATCACCGCCTACGGCGCGGTACGAGAGCGGCTTGGAAACGCTTTCTTTGCGGGCGATCATTTCGTCGTTGATAAACCGCATGGGCTCGACGACTTCGTGCGGAGCGCCTTCTTCGCTGGGATAGAGCAGATGCAGCCAGACCTCGTCCGGCAGCGAGACGCCCTCGGCATCGACCACCGTGACTTCCAACGGCTGTCCCGCCGCCAGTCGGCGGACCGGATCCTTGACGGCCAGATGATGGAGTTGGGGCCAGTTCACGTTGCTCCAAGGAGCCAACAATCTGACCAGTGCCGTGCGCGCCGTCGTTGGATACAGCGCCGCTGCGGTTAACGCCAGACAGGCGATTGCCGCCGCCGTGGTCAATGCGCGGCGAGCAGGACGCTGTTCCAAGGCCTGCGAAAAGTCGAGCTGCTCGGCCTCAGAGGCCGTCTCGCCGATCACGGCGCGGCGTAACAAGGCGGAACCCGCTTGCGGGTCGTCTTCCGGATCGTGCAGAAACTGCACGGTGCTGGCCAGCCGGTCTCGCAGTTCGGGAAACCGACGCTCAATCTTGAGTGCGACATCCAGCATGCTATACCGTGCCTGCCGCAGCACGCTGATGCAGCGGATTGCCGCCCAGGAGGCGATAGCCAAAGCCGAAAGGGAACCGATGATCCGTACGCCGCGGTCCTGAAAGCGAATCAGCGCGTCGAGCAAAGTCCAGGCGACCACGACGGCGACGAGCGTGCCGAACAGCCGGCTCAGCGCGAACGACCAGACGAGCCGCGCAGCGCGGCGGCGTACCGCGCCGATCTTTGCCTCCAGCGGATGCGGCATGGTCAGCGCTCCAGGAATTCAAGCGATTGAACGGCTTCCACGCCGTTGCGAGCTGGTTGCATTATAGCATTCCCCCCCATTTGCGCAGCAGCCATTCGCAGATCAGCAAGCCCAAAATTACCGGCGCCAGCAGCCAATGGTTCCAGAGCACGATCGGGGGGAGGGGATCGGTTTTTACCTGGCGACCTTCCGGCAAGTCGCGAAGCAAGCGGTCGGCGCTAACCAAATTATAGAATCGGCCCTTCGTGTCCGAGCTGGCGCGGCGAAGTTCGGCGACGTCCGTTTGCAGGCGGGCTCGCTCGCCTGGCGGCGGCGCCACCTGGAAATCGGTAGCCGGAGCTTGCCCGGGCATGCTGGGCGAGGCGACCCACAAGTGGTAGGCGCCGTCGGTCGGGTTGCTGAACGTGCCTTCGAACACGCCCCGATTGGCGCGGCCGCGGTGCAGCACCAACCGGCGGTGTTTGTCGCCGGCGTGTTCAATGACGACGGTCACGCCGTCGTCTTCAGGGGGCGCCTGCCGGTCGTCGAGGAACCGCACGCGGACCCGGACTGGCTCTCCGCGGCGATACTCGCGCCGGTCCACGGTCAATTCGGCGGAGCGGTCCTTGCCGAGCAGCTTGGAGCGGCTCAAGTAGCGAATGGTTTGCACCCAGTAACGGGCGAAGAAGACGTCGCCGACGCGAAACCGCCAGCGCCAGGTTTCATCGGTCGCGTGGAAGATGACTTTGCCCGAACCGACGTAGTGCATGGCGATCAGCGGCAGCCGCCGGCCATCCGGACCCAGCCGCACCGGGTGTTTGGCCCAGACGCGCGCCCCCGGCTTGAGCGCGGGCGCTTCGAAGAACCAGTACAACGGGGGCAGCTTGTTCCAGATCTCAACGGTTTCCGCCACGGTATCCCCGAGCTGCATCGGTGGAGCGGCAAGTCCCTCGTCGGTCGGCTGCATCTGGAAGGCTTCGTTCGCCGTCTGGCCCGGCAGCGCGCCGGCGCCGCTGAAGTCGATTGGCAGCAACATGGCCACGGGCGAGTTGCGGTAATCCAGCGGCGTGTGCCGAGGGCCGGCGATGAACACGGCGCCGCCCCCCTTCTCCGCCACGAAATCATTGATGTGCTGCAGCGCCGAGGCGCTGAGGAAGTCGGGATCGACGTCGCCGAACAGCAGCACGTCGTATTGCAGCAGTTCCTCGCGGCGGACCGGAAACACGCGCAGCGCCGATTGGTCCTGCTCGGCATAGTCCAGATCGGACTCTTGCAGCACCGTCTTCAATTGGATCGTCGTGTCGCGCTCCAGCAAATGCTTGAGATAGCGGAACTCGTAGCTGGGATACGATTGAACGAGCAGCACCCTGATCTGCTCCTTGCGGACGCTGACGTGGCGCTGCTGGCGGTTGTTCTCGCTCTGCAGTTCCTCGGGCAGATTCTCGATCTCGACGGTGTAGTCGAATTCGCCGACCTCGGGGGGCCGGTATGGCAGCCGAACTCGCTGCGACTCGCCATCGGCCCCGATCGTGACTTGCTGCTCGGCCAGCGGCTTGCGTTGGTCCTTGGTCCGCAGCAGCGCTTTGACTTTGCGGCCTTCAAACCCCGAGCCGGTCAGCTTGAACTCGAAGTTGACGATGTCATTCACGAACACGACGTCGTCGACCAGCAGGTCCGTCAGTTCGAGATCGCGGGCCGGCGACTCGCTGCCCAGCGCGACTGCGAACAGCGGCACTCCTTTGCGACGCGCCTGCTCGGCGGCGTCAGCCAGCGTTTCACCCTCGGTGTTGATGCCGTCGCTCAACAGCACGACGGCGCTGGGCGGCGTGCCTCGCAGGTCGTCGAGCACCTCTTCGAGACCCTGACCTAACCGCGTGGTTTCTCCAGTCGCCTCGAGCTTTTCCAGCTCCGGCAACAAGTCTTCGACCTTGCCGGGCAAGTTACGAGCCGAGGTCGAAACCAGGTAGACTTTCAATTTGTAGCGCCGCTGAATCGAGCGCAACAGCGCTCCCTGGTCGGCCAACAACAGGCTCTTGGCCAGGTTGAGCCGCGTGCCGTGTTCGTACCCGGCGGCTTTCAAACGCTTTTGCACCAGCGCGGCAAGTTCCTTGTCGTCGTATTTGTCGGCCGTGCCCATGCTGGCCGAGTCGTCGACGATAATCACCACGTAGGGCAGGCCCGTCCGGTTCAGCGAGAGCACGAAGCTGGCGATCATGAACAGCACGATCGCCGCCAATGCCAGCCGGATCGAGGCCAGGCAAAGACGAAAGACCCGGCCCGCCGGACCCGTTTCACGCAGGTAGCAGGTGAAAATCCAGACCGCGGCGCCTGCCACAAGCAGCAGAGTCATCCAGGCCGGCCAGTTCCAGGCGTCGTCCAGGGTCCAGGCCGTGCCTTCGCCGGAGCCGGCTTGCGGAATGCCGAACAGACGCTCCAGCCACCGAGGCAGCGTTCCGCTCATAGCGACCTCCTGCCGAAGGCGCAGGCCACCCCGACCTCGGCCAGCAGCAGGCCGAACACGGCCCACAGGATCCACTGGTGCAGCGAGTCGCGACGCACGATGGGAGCGGTGGGGGCGTCGACCGGGTTCTGGCCATCGAACGTTTCGAACGGCACGCCCGGCCAGACGTCGTTTCGCAGTTCGTCGAGATCCAGTTTGGCCAGGTCGCTCTCCGCCGTATCGACGTTGAGCGCGAACAATTCCGATTTGGAAATCGGAGGTCCGATTTCGGCACGGTAAAAGCCACTCTGGCCGACGTCGGTATAGCTCCAGCGGCTGTCGCGTCCGTCGGTAACGATGCGCACCGTCTGGGGGTCGCCCTCCGGCGGCTGGATCGTGACGGGCAGTTCCACCGCCACGCTGCGCACCACCTCTCCCAGCGGTTGGCCGACTCGCTGGTTGCGTTGTTCGATGCGGCCGCGAACGGCTTCGGCGAGCAGTTCCTGGACGATCGGGAGATAACCCGGTCCCAGCGGCATGGCAGTCCAGGAACGATCGGCCGACGTGGCCACGATAATTGACCGGCCGCGGCCGGTCTTCTGTTCGACGACCGCCGGATCGCCCCCGGTGAACTTAATCGCTGTTTTTGCTGGAGAATCTTCCGGCAACTGAAGCTTGATGTAACGGCGAACCGGCGTCTTCAACAGCCCGGCGCTCTCGCGGCCGCGGAAAGGCGCGGTCAGCGGATGCTCGTAGTCCAGCGGATCGAGAAACGCCGGAGACTTCGGTTCCACCGTTTCGCCCAGCCGCACCGGCAATACCCCGACGCCGTCAGGGGAAAGCTGACGATTGTAGCTCTCGGCTCGGACCTGGTCGCCCAGAAAACAGACCAGCCCGCCGCCGTGCTTGACGTACGACTCGAGCACGCGGGCTTCGTTCGGCGTGAACTGGCCCACGTTGCAGAGGAAGACTGCGTCGTAGGGTTCAAGATCCAATTCCAGCAGTGCGCTTTCGGGCACGACTTCCGGACGGACGGCCGAGCGGTCATCGGTCGGGCCGCGAGGCGAAAGCGCGACGAGCAGGTAATCTGCCGCACCTTCGAAAGCGCCGCCTCCCGGTCGGCCGTCGACGCACAGCACGCGCAATTGCCGCACCACCGGCAATGACAGCCAGCGATGGTCGTCGATGTCGAGCTGGTCGCCCGCCAGCCGGAACTCGATTTGATGTTCGCCGGGCGCATCGAAGCGATAATTGAAACTGGCGGCGCCGGTCCCTTCTGGTTGCAGATCCACTTGCGTTTCGCCTGCGCGGCGGCCGTCGACGTAAAGTTCGACCCCGTAGCCAGGGCGCTCCTGGCGGCCGAAGTTGCGGATCTCGGCTTCGAGGGTCGCCTCGCGGGCCGCCGTCACGTACGGCTCGACGGCGCGGCAGGAGACGATGGCCGTGTTTTCCGCCCCGGATTGTCCGAGATCCGCGACCACCACGGTCGCCGAACTGGCCAGCTTCTGACTGCGACGGCGGAACTCGCTGACGGCTTCGCTGCCGCGCAGTTCCGGGGCCCAAGTCGTGCGGCCCAAATCGGTCAGAAAGTAGATTTCCTCGCGAGCCAGGCGCGTCTGCTCGCGGCGGGCCGCCGCCAGGATTTCTTCGACCTTAATCAGCGTGGCGGACAGGTCGGCGCCTTCGTCAACAAGCTGGAGCTGGTCGATTTCCTGCAGGAACTCGTGGGGCTCCAACGCGGGCGTGCCGACCAGCACGCGCGGCGGTTCCGCCATCAACACCAGCGTGAATCCGTCTCCCTGCCGGCTGTCTTCCACGATCCTGGCCGCCAGTTCTTTGGCCCGCTGGAAACGAGTCTGGTCGGCCGCCTTGTAGGCCATCGAATACGAGCCGTCGATGACCAGCACCTTGTGCGTCCGCTGTCCGGCGACCAGCGTCAACCCGGTCTGCTCCAGCACGGGCTCGGCCATGGCCAGCACCAACAGCACGACCAGTAACGTGCGGATGGCCAACAGCAGCCACTGCTCGATGCGGACCCGCCGCGAGCTTTTGCGGATGGCCGCCATCAAGTACTGCATGGCCGCCCAGGGCATTTCGCGATGCTTGCGGCGATTGAGCAGATGGATCACCAACGGCGCCGCCGCCGCCGCCAGCCAGGCCAGCATGACGGGGTGGTTGAACACGGCGAACAGCGCGGGTAGTTGGATCATTACTTTAATGCTATCGCCGCTGGCTCTGCGGAGGTATCCCCCTGTGCTCATTCGAGTTCGGTTCCGAGCCTTGCCACGCATGGCCCCCGCTGATGGGGGCGCAAAACCTTAGCAAGTCTTAGCGCAATTGAAATCGAAAACTGCGGAGCCAGGCGGCAGGTCTTTATCATGAATCTAAACCAAACGGCGAAGCGGCGGCAACGGCTTATTCGGTTGTTTGGCGCCATTCCGGGTTTCCTATTCCCTCACGCGGAGCGAGAGGACCACGATACGCTCAGCGTTGCGCCAGGCCTGAGGTTTCACCGGAGTTTGCTTTTGGCCGTACCGTAGCCATCACGCTCCCGCGTGATGTAAGGCCCCTGGGCCGAACTTCACGCGCGACTCGCTGATTCAAACGGCGAAACCGATTGGCGGGCGAAACCAAACCGGCACTCTTGTTGGGTAGCGAAGATCAGACCCATTCCTTCGTCGATGCTACCGCGCGTCTGGCTTGGGACGGAACCTCCCAAGGAACAGCTCGGACCAACTGTTGAAGCCGGAAGACGCCGTGTGCGCAGCATTAGATCGGCAGCACGCGCCGGCTGCCCCGGTCGCTTCCGTCACGCGGGAGCGTGACGACAACTGTACGGCCAACGTCAAACTCGCGCGAAGTGCCAGGCGAGGTGCGAAGCAGAGCGTACAGTAGGCCTCACGCTCCCGCGTGAGGGAACCTGGGAAAAACGAAAGTCATCCAATCTCTCGCTCTTTTCGGCCTCGGCCAAACTCACGGTCGGGGAACCAAACCGTTACCGCGTTCTCCTGGTCGACAATTGGACCTGTCCCCTACCCCAAGGGGAAGGCCAACGTGTTGATCGTATCGATCGATGACGTCGGCTCGCCCGACGACAATCCGCGCGGCAACGCCTTCAACGGCGACGTGAAGGGAGTTCAGCTTTCGATGGTTGACGACCCGAACGATTCGGACCAATTGTTGAAGCCGGAAGACGCCGTGTGCGCAGCGTTAGATCGGCAGCAAGCGCCGGCTGCCCCGGT
>DASZUP010000769.1:0-5174 GCA_035547635.1 Pirellulales bacterium | reverse complement strand
ATGTCGCAGGCGCCTTGCAAGGCCGCGGCCTCGTCGGGCACTTCCTTGTCCGGTTGGACAAACGGACGCAGCACATCGCTGCGCGACCGGCGCAGCGGCTGATGACGCAGCAGCAAATCGGCCAGCGGCTGCAAGCCGCGTTCGCGGGCGATCGTGGCCCGCGTGCGCCGCTTGGGCTTATATGGCAGGTAGATATCTTCCAGCGTCTGTTTGTCGGTGCAGGCTTCGATCTGGGCGCGCAGTTCCGGCGTCAACGCGCCTTGCTGGTCGATCGTTTTGAGGATCGTCGTTTTGCGTTGGGCCAGTTCGCGAGCCTTGCTCAGTCCGTCCTCAACGCCGCGCAGAGCGATCTCGTCGAGCCCCTGCGTCGCCTCTTTCCGATAACGCGCGATGAACGGAATCGTGTTGCCTGCGTCGAGCAGTTCCACCGCCGCACGAACCTGCTTGCGGCCGACGCCCAACGCTTCCGCGATCTGTTCGATCGCCTGCTCCAGATCGAAGCACTCGAAAGCCTTCTCCATCAACTTCCCGCCTGCATTCCAACAGCTTTTAGCCAAGATACGAACGCTGCAGAATATCGCAAGCTTGCTGATTTGGCTACGCCGTCTCCCGGAAGCGCACCGCGTGCTTCTGCCGGCTGAATACTACGGATCGAGATATGACAGCTCGACGACCTGGCGCGCGTTCATTTTGACTTCGTAGGGCTGGTAGCAGCGAATAACCGGCGCGGCGAATTTGGTAAATGAATTGCGCCGGTTTTCCGTTCTCGCCCCGACGCCATCAGAGGTCAGAATGGTTTTGGCATTGATGCCAAGAGCCAGGTTGCCTTCGGAGGCTGCGGCATAGCTGGTGAAGATGATGGTCTCCAGGACGAGGCAAGGCGTTTCGTCATTGTCCCGCAAGTACTCAAAGTAGCCCAAGGCATCAGAATCGGCATTCAACGCTCTGATGACATCGTTTTGATCCAGCCGCACGCCGAGGATTTCGAACGCAACTTCCTGATGACGGCCGGCCGAGAGCTGCGCCGCCAGATCGACAATTTGCCATGCCTGCCGGTTGCCGACGAGTGTTACGAAATCGTTGCCGGAGCCGCGTCCCGTTCGGTCGACGGTGACGAAGCGACGCACGCGGTCGAGTCGCCGTACGACGCCGCGGTGCTCGAAACGGGCCAGGCGATGCAGCAGCCGATTTCCGTCGACCATCTTTCCATACGTGCCGAGCACAGCCTGGGTCCGATTCGCCGTGTGATACGTCCCGTCTTGCTCTTCAACGATCTGCGCCTTGAGGTCTTCTACCGGGCCGTGGTGAAACAAGAGGGAGCCGGCCATGGCGCCGGCCGCTTGGGCGCGCTGCTGTTCGTAACGCTGGCGGGCGCGTTCCATGTCGCGTCTTGCCCGATTCATTTCTGCCGCGCGCGGGTCGGCATCGACCTCAGGCTCTGGCGGCGAGCCGGTCTCTGGCAACGGCTTGCCCTCCGATTCGAAGGAATTCTCGTCCAACAACCCGGTTAATTGATCCGTGAGCAAATCAAGCTCACTCGGAGGAGGTGCGTCGGCGTTCGAGCGGATGCCATCGCGAGCTATTTCTTCCAGTTCCGCTTTGAGCCATTCGATCGCGGCCTCGCCAGGCGGAGACATGCGGAGCGATTCGTCGCCGGGCAGGCTTCCGTCCGTCGGCGCAGGCGTCAGGTAGATGATGTCGGTGCGCTCGAGTGCGGCGACCTGCAGCAGCCATTTGGCTTCGGCTCGGTCCGTCATAAGTCGGATCAAAAAGGGATTTTCCTTCGCCAGCGCACGAACCGCCTTGTTCCAATGCTCCTTGGGTTCTGCGGGCAACGGCTGTCCCATCACCGTGCGATCATCGAGCGCCAGCATCACTTGGCTCGATAGGTCCTGAGCCTCAACGGATCGCGGCGAGCTTTCGACGTCGGCTCGAGTCGCCTGCAGGGACGCTCCGGTAGGGTCGACGGCAGACGTCGCCCGAGCCGTCACGGCGCGGCTAGGGCTGAGAGGCTCCGCTTGCCGTCCGCAACCTAGAGCCAGCACAACCGCCAGAGCCAGCCACCCTTCATGCCACGACGAACGCATCGGCGCCTTCCTTTGCGCAATTTGCCAAAGGAAACGGGCAATATGCCCTATTTCCGGAAAAAACTTGTAACAAAACGGCCTTTTCCGGGGAAGCGAAGTTTGCTCGTCGCAGCTCGACTAATCGGTATCCGGTTTCTTCCAGCCGTGCCCTCCGTGCCGGCCGTGGTTTTCACACGTACCACCTTTGCCTGGTACGCTGCCATTGCGTGCCGTTCTGCTATACTGAGAAACCCAGAAACGAGTCTTGATGCGTTGGCCGCCCGCCCGGGCGGTTCGAATCAGGGCTCGCCGAATGTCCCGCCCCGTTTTCGAGAGGTCGGCCATGCCGAAGGCCGCTGGTTCGCTGGTCTGCTGGTTGTTACACGTGAGCCCGCTGTTGGCGGCAGAGGAGATCGATTATCTCAAGGAGATCAAGCCGATCTTCACTCAGCGCTGCGGCGCTTGCCACGGGGCGCTGAAGCAGGAGAGCTCGTTGCGGCTCGACACGGCCGGCGCCGTTCGCCAGGGAGGCGACCAGGGACCGGCGATCGTGCCGGGCAAGAGCCAGGAGAGCCTGCTGATAAAGGCCGTGACCGGCGCCGACGGCTGGCGGATGCCGCCCGAAGACGACGGCGCACCCCTCACGGCCGAAGAGATCGCCAAACTGGCCACGTGGATCGACCAGGGCGCCAAAGCGCCCGATGAAGCGCGGCCCGCCGACCCGCGCAAGCACTGGTCGTTCTTGCCGCCGGCCAAAGCGTCTGTCCCGCAAATCGCCGGCATCGAGCACCCGATCGATGCGTTTCTAGCCGTCGATCACCAGCGACTTGGCTTGCAGCCTTTGGCGCCGGCGCCGAAGCACGTCCTGTTGCGGCGAGTGTATCTCGATCTGATCGGTCTGCCGCCGACGCGCGAAGAACTGCACGCCTTTCTGGCCGACGAGTCGCCTGACGCGTATGAAAAAGTCGTCGACCGGCTGCTGGCCAGTCCTCGTTACGGCGAACGTTGGGGGCGGCATTGGATGGACGTCTGGCGTTACAGCGATTGGGCCGGTTACCGGATGGAGATCCGCGAGAGCCAGCGGCACATCTGGCGGTGGCGCGACTGGATGATCGAGTCGCTCAACGCCGACAAGCCGTACGACCGCATGGTTCACGAAATGCTGGCCGCGGATGAACTGTCGCCGACCGATACGGACGCGCTGCGAGCCACCGGCTTTTTGGCGCGCAACTGGTACAAGTTCAACCGCAACGTCTGGCTCGACAACACCGTCGAGCACACGGGCAAAGCGTTTCTCGGCCTGACGCTGAACTGCGCCCGCTGCCACGACCATCGCTACGATCCGATTGCACAGGAAGAATACTACCGCATCCGGGCGTTCTTCGAACCTTACCAGGTGCGCACCGACCGCGTGCCGGGCGAGGCCGATCTGATGAAGGACGGCCTGCCGCGGGCTTACGACGGCGACGCGTCCGTGCCGACGTACCTGTTCGTCCGCGGCAACGAAGCCACGCCGAACAAGGATCACCCGCTCTCGCCCGGTTTGCCCGCGTTGTTCGCCGGCGCCGACATGAAAATCGAACCGGTTTCGTTGCCGCCGGCCGCCTATTACCCTGCCTCGCAATCGTTCGTGCAGGAAGAAACGCTGGCCGCCGCCGAAACCGAAGCCGCGAAGGCCAGGAAGACGCTAGCGCAGAGCCGGCAGGCAGTCGACGCCGCTCAGCAACACCTAGCAGCGATGAATTCGAAGCCTGAATCACCCGCCGAGCCAGCGGCCGCTCAGCCGTTTCTCTCCGACAACTTCGCCGCCGCTCGGCCCGACTTGTGGCAGACGGACGAAGGAGACTGGGAATATCGCGAGGGCAAACTGTTGCAGAAACAGACGGGCGCCCAGCAGCGCCGGCTGATTTCGCTGGCCAATCATCCACAAGACTTCACGGCGTCGTTCCGCTTCCAGATCAACGGCGGCCAGCGCTGGAAATCGGTCGGGCTGAGCTTCGATGCAACCGAAGACGGATCCTACCAGGGCATATACCTGAGCGCTGTTGCCGGCGGCTCGAAGCTGCAGATTTATCACGCGCAGCAAGGCAAGCAGGTCTATCCGCCTGCGGGCGCCAAACCCTTGCCGATCGGATTGAACCGGCCTTATCTGCTCAAAGTCGACGTTCGCGGCGACGTGGCGAACATTTCCGTCGACGGGCAGATGCTGTTGGCCTACCGGCTGCCGGTCGCGCGGCGCACGGGCCGGCTGGCGCTGTGGTCGTTCGACGCTGAAGCCGAGTTCCTCTCGATCGAAGCGGCGCCGCTGGCCGCCGATCTCCCCTTGAGCGAACCGGCCGATAAGCCCGGGCCTGCCGCTGCAACGCAAACGATCGACGGCGCCAAGGCCGCCGTTGAGAAGGCGACCGCTGCCGCGCAAATCGCAGAGAAAGCGCTGGCCGCTGCCGAAGCGAGCGTGAAGTCGATAGCAGCGAGGATCGCCGCCGATAAGGCGAAGTACGCCGAGCCGCAGGCTGCGGATCTGGCCGCCTTAACTGCGGCCGCGGCTTCGGCCGAGCGTCAAGCAGCGGTGCTGGCCGCCGAACACCAGTTGCTTGCGGCAGAGCAAACGCTGGCTGCCGCCAAGCTGGCGGTGAACGACAAGGACGAGAAGACCAAGCAGGCCGCCAAAGACGCCGAGACCAAACGCGACCAGGCGAGCAAGGCGCTCGAGGTCGCCCGCGCCGCTGCCGCGAAAGAGCCGTCGGGCGAGTACTCGCCGTTCGACAAGGTTTATCCGGCGAGCAGTTCCGGGCGCCGGCTGGCGTTGGCGCGTTGGATCGGCGCCGCCGACAACCCGCTTACGGCCCGGGTGGCGATCAATCAGATGTGGCTGCGGCATTTCGGCGATGGGCTCGTGCCAACCGTATTCGACTTCGGTCTCAACGGCCAGCCGCCGACTAACCAGACCTTGCTTGACTGGCTGGCGGTCGAGTTCATCGAGCGCGGCTGGAGCATGAAAGCCATCCATCGGCTGATCGTCACCAGCGCTGCCTATCGCACCCATTCGTCGGCTTCGCAAGCCGAGCAGCAGCCCAACCTGGCGATCGATCCCGACAATCGTTATTT
>DASZUP010000768.1:0-8094 GCA_035547635.1 Pirellulales bacterium | reverse complement strand
GCTTGCAGGTTGATGTTGCCGCCGGCCGGTAGCAAGGAGGGGCTAAACAGGTGGAACGTAGCCACAAAGTCGAGCGTGCCGGTTTGCTCAGCCGTGACGCTGTAATAGTCGTTGTCCGCCGGCACGCCGGGGAACTCGCTGGTGTTGGAAAAGATCGTCGCGTGGGGAACCTGGATCGTGCCCGCCGATCCGAGGATTGTTGCGCCGAACTGCGTTTCATTGGCCTCGTTCAGATCCGGCCCCATAAACAACAAGTCGCTGGGCGCCGCCACGTGGGGCGACACGACTTGCACGTTAGAGTAATTGATGTCCGGCCATTGGACGGCGGCGGTGAAGGGCCGGACCGTTCCGGTGTTGGCCGTGGCGCCGCGGTTGACCACGATGAACTGGTTGGGATCCAGAGGACCTCCGCCGCCGCTTTGAATGACCAGGGCGTTGTTTTCGCCGCCTGGACCGCCGTCGACGTTGACTAGCAGGTTGTCGAGGTTGTTGGGGGCGTACTGCGAACCAACGAACGGCGTCACCTGGAAGGTATCCTGGCCCCCCAGACCGAACGCCGATAGAATCTGCACGTCGGGGCCGAGCACCACGGGCTTGAGCAGCGCCCCGCTGGCGTCGGTTACCGAGACGGTTCGGAGATCTTCGCGGATGACGAACAGGTCGCGGCCATCGGCCCCGTCAACGTTCACAGTGTTGGTGACGCCCGCACCGCCATTGATGGTGAAGGCGCCTGCTGCATTCGTGAAGTTGAAGGCCGTATTCAGGCTGGTCTTGACGAAGGCGCCTTCCGCGGCGCCGCCGGGGGTGTAAGTAATGACGTCGTTGTGCGACGTGCCGTTGGCGACAAGCGAGTTGCCGCCGACATCCAGGTTCGCCGCTTCCACGCCGGTCAGCGCAATCGTGCCGCCGTAACCGGTAATGGTGGTGTTGGTCGGCGGGTTGACGCCGCTATCGCCTAGATTCACGGTAACGTTGCCGACAGCGCCGGTGAAGTTGGCGATATCGCTGGCCGACGGATTCCCGCCGTCGAGCGTGGTCGTAGCAAAAGGCAAGGCGCCGCTGACGTCGAACGTGTCGTCGCCGTCCAGGCCAAGCAGAGTGGCGGCGGCGATGCCCGGCGTCGTCACCGGCAATTGATTGTTGAGCGTGATCACGCCGCCGGCGAGTTGGAACGTATCGCTGCCTGATGTGCCGCTGTAGCGCAACGAATCCTGCACGCCGCCCGCATCGGCCAGCGAAATGCCGCCCGCGCCCAGGTTATTGAAGCTGAGCGGCGTCAAGCTGCCGACGCGGACCGAAGCCGAGTCGACGGTCGCGCCCGGCGCGTACGAAATCGCGTCCGGTCCCGCCGGCGTGGTGACGGTCAAGGAGTCGCCGCCTCCCAGGCCGTTGATGCTCACCGCCTCGGTCGTGCTGAACGCAATCGGCAAGCCGTTAACCGTCACGCTTCCGGCATCGGCTGCTGAGGGAGCATAATCGATCACATCCGGACCGCTTGTGCCGTCGACCAGCAGGCTGTCGCTGCCCGTCGGATCGCCGCCCGCCACATTAATGTTGGTTACGCCGACCAGTCCGCTTGGAGCGACGCTGAACTGGTCGTCGCCGAACAGGCCTTGCAGCGAAACCGTGCCGAAGCTCGAGAAGTTGACCACGGCCTGGTTGTTGACCCAGATACGATTGGCGCCGCCGAGGAACTGCAAGGCCAGATTATCGGCGGCATTCGTGCCGCGGGCCACGAGCGTATCGCCCGCGGAGGCGCCGGTCAGCGTGACGGTGGTCATGCCGGTAAACGCGACATTGCCGTCGGGCGTCTGCACCTTGCCGGCATCGGGCGTGGCGCCAGGCACGACGGTTGTGACGCCTGCGGTGGAGTTATTGATCGTCACCGTGTCAGTCGCCGGGCTGGCGCCGCCGTTGACCGTCAACGAAGCCGGGCCCGCCGTGCCGGAGACAATCGCCTGATCCGCGCCGAGCCCCGTGGAGACGACGAGCGCCTCGGTATTGGAGGTCGTAATCGAAGCCGTCTTCAGCGAGTTGACTTGGACGGTCGTCGCGGCGCCCCGAACGACGGCGATCGAGTCGTTGCCGCTCGTGCCGTTGACCGTGACGGTATCGTTGCCGCCAGCGGGGTCGATGGTAAACGTTCCGGTTGCGTTCGAGAAGTTAAACGCTGTGTTCAGCCCGGCGCTGGTCACCGCGCCGGCCGCGGCGCCGCTCGGCTTGTAGTTGATCGCATCGTCCTGCGCAGTACCGGTGATCGTCAGGCCGTTGCCGTTCGCATCGAGATTCGCCACTTCCACGCCGCTGAGCGTGATCGTACCGCCGTAGCCGGTGATGGCCGTGTCGGACGGCAACGTCGGGTCCGCGAGGTTGACGCTCACCAACCCTGTGGCGCCGCTGAGATTGACAATATCGCTCGCCGAAGGCTCGCCGCCATTCACTGTCGTCGAGACATAAGGCAGGGCGCCGGCCAGATTAAAGACGTCATCGCCCGCCAGGCCGTTGAGCACCAGCTTGGTAATGCCCGTCTGCTGGATGGGCAAGTTGGCGTTGAGCGTCACTGCGCCCGTGGCGCTCACGCTCAAGGCGTCATTCGCTGAAGTTCCATAGACCGTGAGCATGTCGCTGCCGCCGTTGCCGTTGACGGTCACGCTGCCGCCGCCGCCCAGCGCTTGATAAGTCAGGCCCAGCCAATTCCCGACCTGAATCACGCCGCCGTCGGTCGCAGGGCCGGGCGTCGCCGTAATCGCATCGGCGCCGCCGCTGCCGTTGATCGTGAGCGGGTCGTTGTTGCCGCTGCCGTTCAGCACCAGGTTTTCGACGTTCGTCAGAGAAATCGTCGAGCTGATCGTGGAAAGTCCGACCAGTCCGCCGTTCGAAGAAGATGGGGTGAAAGAGACGGTTTGCGCCGCCGTGCCCAAAGTTTCGATCGACACGTTGTCGCCAAACGCGCCGCCGCCGGCGACGGGCGGCCCGCCGTCGATGCCGACCGAGACATTCCAGTTCTCGTTGAGCGGCGCCGGCGCTTGCACGACGATGTCGTCATTGCCCGCCAGGGAATTGATTTGTAAGGCAGCAGAGTTGACGAAGGCCAGCGTCAAGGCATTGCTCATCTGCACCGCATAGTCTTGCACGCCATCAGCGCCGATGGCGCCAAATTGGGCCTGATTCGCGGCGTCGATGGCGGTGACGGTAATCGTGTCGTCTCCGCTCGTCCCGGAAATCACCACTGGGCCGGGGTTCGAAACGGTAGCGCGTTCGACGTGCGTGAAGCTGACCGGCTGATTGGCGCCGATTACGAAACCGCCTTCATCAGCGTGCGGTCCTTGGCTGTAGGCCACCGAACTGCCCCCGGCGAGAATGTTGATCTGATCGCCGTTGGGCGGCGCCAGCGGCGGGCTGACCCCGATCGGGTCGCCGCCGTCGATGGAAATCGGCACGGCGCCCGATGGCGTGACGTTGAACGCGTCGTTGCCGGCCAAGGCCGATACGTTGATCGACTTCACATTAGCCGTCGCAAGTTGCACTGGCAGCAGGCCAACCGCCTGCACGGTCGAGTCGGAGACATTGAACACGTCGTTGCCGTTCGTTCCAATGACGGTCACCGAGTCGTCGCCGCCCGAGGGATCGAGCGTAAATCCGGCCCCGCCGACGGCGCTGAAGCTGAACGTCGTGCTCAGTCCTCCGTCGGTGAGCGAACCGGCGGCCGCCCCGGTCGGCGTGAACGAAAACGCATCGGCCCCGGCGGTTCCCTGGACCTTTAATGCGCCGCCCTGGGCGTTGATATTGACGTTTGCCAGTCCGCTGAAGCTCACGGGATTGGCGCCGACGGAAGTGATCGTGCTCGTGGCCAGGTCGACGGTCGTCGTCGCGCCGGCGTTGGCAGTGAAATTGAGCGTGTCGGCGGCGCCGTTGTTACCGACGATCGAATACTGGATGCCGGCGTACGCGTCGAGCGTGGTGAAATCCGTGGCGAACGTATCGCTTCCGCCGTCGCCGCTGAACACGACCTTGGCCGTGCCGCCTGTCGAGTCGACGAACATCTGCGGCATCGTTCCCGCGGGCGTTTGCACGGTGAAGAGCGGAACGCCGCCGCCGCTGTAGGCCTTGAACGTATCGTTGCCGGCAGTGCCATTGAGGACGATCGTGTCATTGCCGCCGCCCGTTCCCGTTCCGCTCGCCGTGCCCGGAATGAGCTGCGTATCGATGCCGCTGAAGCTGACCGGAATCAAGCTATAGCTGCCGTTGGAACCGAACAGCGAGCCGCTATAGGGCGTAGAGCCAGGCGAGACCTGAATCGTATCGTTCCCCGCGGTGCCGCTGTAGAACAGCGTATTACCGGTTCCGCCGCCGACGAGTTGCACGCTGCCGATTCCGCCGAAAGCGACCGGCGGCTGCGCCGGCCCGAAGTTGCGGATCACGCCCGCTCCGGCGCCGGTAGGCTGAACTTGCAGCACGTTGCCTCCCGCGGTCGACCCGCTGGAGATCAGCACGTCGCCGGCATTCGGGTCGCCCCCGGTGACGGTGATGCCGCTGAGGCCGCTTGGCACGCTCGAATTGTTCAGGCTGACGGTATCCTTGCCCAGCCCGGTATTGATGGCGAGCGACGTCTTGCCCGTGAACTCGATCGTTTCCAGATTGTTGACGCTGACCAGGCCATTAGCGGGCACAGCGCCTTGCGAATAGCTGATGGCGTCGTCGCCATTGGTTCCGTTGACGACGAGCGGACCGGCCACGTTGTCGAACACCGGGGCCAGGTTGACGAAGTGAACCGTTTCAGCATTCCCGCCGATGACCAGCCTGTTCAGGCCCTGGCCGGGGTTGGGGCCCGGCGAATAGACGTCGCTGGCAGCCGTATGGGCGCCATCGATCAGTCTCAAGGCGTTGCTTCCGACTCCGCCGTCGTAATAAATCGGAGTGACCACGGCGCCCGCCGTGCTGTCGACCGTCAAGACATCGTTGCCGCCCAGGCCATGGATATCGAGCGCGGCCGTACGGTTCACGACGTAATTGACCGGCACGTTGACGCCAACTTGCACCTGGCCGTTGGTCGCCAAGATCGGATCGTCCGCCGTCGAGCCGTTCACAGCCAGCGTATTATTTCCGCCCTGCAGATCGACGTTCACGGCAGACGCCAATCCAAAACTGACGACCGGGCCGACGCCGTTGTCCTGGAAACTTCCCGATTGCGTTCCACTGGGCGTAATCGACAAGTTGTCGTCGCTTGTGGCGCTGCCGAGCAAATTGAGCGGCAAGCCTCCGGCGCCGACATTCAACTGGCTGACGCCGCTGAAGCTGATCGGATTGTAACCGGCTTCGAGGACCTTTTGATTGGCCAGATCGACGGTCAGGGGAGCGGAGCCGTCGCCGATCACATTGAGGATGTTGCCGCCGAGCGAACTGTTCAAATGCACGGCGGTTTTGGGCAGGGCGGCTGCGGTCACAACATTCACGGCGTCGTTGCCGCCGAGGCCGTTCAGCACCAGGTTCGCCAGGCCGCTGCTGAAGAACAGCGGCGAACTGCCGTTGACGATGACGGCCGGATATGACCCGCCGGGCGGGAATGCCTGAATTGAAAGGCCGAACGTGTCATCGGCCGCCGTGCCGTTGATCGTCAACTGGTCGATGCCGCCCGAATTGAACGCCAGCGGCGTGATGAAGCTGCGGAAGCCGCTCAAGGAAACCGGCACGAGATCAAAGGCCCCGCTGTTGGCCGTACCCGTCACGATTCCGGAGCCGCCGGCGCCGCCAGGCGTGTAAGTATACGCATCGTCTCCCGCCGTGCTGGAGATGTCCGCACCGTCGGCGTCGCTTGTCTGTCCGACCAGGTTCAAGTGTTCGATCGTGTTGAACGTTACCGGCACGAACGTCGGCGCCGGCGCATCGCTCACCGTGCCGCTGCCCGCGCCGGTAGGCGTCGCCAGCAGATCATCATTGACGCCTGCAATGCCGTTAACGATCAGCGTATCGCTGGCGGTCGGGTCGTTGCCATTGATCGTGATCGAGGCGAGGCTGGTCGGTTTGCTCGGGTTGTTGAGATTGATCGTATCGCTGCCGGCGCCGCCGAAGATGACCAGGTTCGTCTTGTTGGAGAACTCGTACGATTCCTGGTTGTCGATCGTGATCAATCCGTTGGCGACCACGGAGCCTTGGGCGTAGTTGATGGCGTTGTCGGACGAAGTGCCGTTGACCGTAGCCGTAGTGGCGAGAACGGTGTCGAGCACCGGCGCCAGATTCTGGAAGTACACGCTCTGCGCGTTGCTGACGCCGGCGTCGGAAATGACGTCGCTTCCCTCTCCGTTGTTCGGCCCGACGCTGTAAACATCGCTGGTATGGACCGCGCCGCCCGTTTGCACGAGCGACAGCTTGTTGAAGCCCGTCCCGCCGTCGTAGTGAATGCCGCCGGGGACGTTGATCAGGCCGTTCGAGTCGTCGATGACGAGCGTATCGTCGCCGCCCAGGCCATCGATGTTGATCTGATTCAATGAGGCCAGGGGCAACTGCTGGTCAGGAACGATCGTATTGTTGTTGACAAATACATCCAGCAACAATGGATTGTTCGCGTCGCGTACGAGCCGGAAAGTATCATCCTCTCCGGCAACGTCCTGATCGCCGGTAATCTGCATTACCGGCGGCGCCGATAACTGTGCCGCCGCATTCGAGATCGTCCAAACGCCGCGTCCAAATGTGCCCGCTGCCAATACGTCGCTGGCGGCGCTGTAATTGATGTCGTAGGCGATCGTGTTAGGAAGGTTCAGCCCTAGTTTGGTCCACACGCCCGGGTTGTCCGCGAACATGCGGTAAATACCGCCTTGTCCTCCGGCCAATACGACATCTCCTGAAGGCAGATGGACGTATTCAACGCTGCGCAGGTTGCTGTTGACCAGGTTGCCCGTGCGCGGAATCCAGCTTCCGCCCGCGTCCGTTGTTTCCCAAACGCCCGCGGCGCCAATGACGTACGCGTGCATCCAATCAGTCGGATCGAGCGAAATGCCGCGAACGCTGCCGCCCGGGAAGGCAGCCGGCGTGGGATTCAGCGTGCCGCCCGCCGTGGTGCGGACGTAGACGAGATTGCTATTGCCGGCGGCATACAGCACATCGGGGTTCGGCGCGCCTTGCCGCATGCCGCCGTAGGCGAGCGCCGTGACGGTGTTGCCGAAGCCGGGGGCGATCGGCACGGCCGTCCAGACGATGGCGTTGGGCGCCGCGGAGCCGACATTGTTCGATTCATAGATCGGGTTGGCGCTTTGATATCCGCCGATGACCATGCGAGTCGACTGCCCCGCGGCTAATTCCGCGGCTGTCGGACCGATTGTGTTCAGCACCGTGGGCGTAATGAACAGTCCGCTGAAACCTGCCAGGCCAACCGGCGCAATATAGACTGGGGGAGTGAGCGGCGCCCCCGAACTGTCGAACGCCTGACGCGTCAGTGAGTTCAAGGGGGGAGTGCTGTTGCCTTGGGAAGCCGAAAAACGTATCGACTGGCCCGCTCCCGCTAACGTGAAGTTGTCGACTGCAACGTCGCCGCCATCGCCGCCGTTGATCTGCGTCCAGACGCCGCCGCTGATCTGCTGAGAATTGGTGTTGATAACTTGAGAATAACTCGAGCCGTCATCCTGCGCTGCGGCCAGGAGCACTTTCGAATTACTGTCCCAGGCGATGTTGTGAACCTCATTGTTTCCCAGCCCCTGACCGGCGGTCCCCTCTCCATTCAGCGATTGCCACTGGTTGGCGGCGGCGTTCTGCGGATTGGAGAGGAAATAAAGACCGCCGTCGCACGCTTCCACCAGGACGGTGGCGCCCAGGAACGCAAGGTCTCGCACGTCGGGATGCGGCTGAGTGTTCATCGCCCCCGCGCCTGTAAGGTTAACCCATTGCGACAGGGACGGATCATAGCGGAACGTGGCGCCGTCGGGCCCGACTGTACCAAGGCCCGCGATGTAGACCGCCTGGTTGTCAACCGGATCGCCCAGCATGCTGAAGGCATGCTGCCCCACGTCGCCGGCAGTCAGTCCGGCCGGCGCCCCTAAGGACGTCCAGTTGGCGCTCGCGTCGGTCGAGCGGTAGACGCCGGTTATGTTGAGACTGCTGTCG
>DASZUP010000767.1:0-5626 GCA_035547635.1 Pirellulales bacterium | reverse complement strand
CTTTCGCATTCTCGTCGTGGGCATCGAGGCGCACGTCTGCGTGCAGCAAACGGCGTTCGATTTGATGGCGGCCGGCCGTCGCGTTTATGTGGCCGTTGATGCCGTCGGCTCTCGACACGACGTCGATTGTCAGACGGCTTTGCGCCGCATGGAGTCGGCGGGCGCCACGCTGACGACGACCGAGGCGGCGATGTTCGAGTGGTGCGAAGTCGCCGGCACTCCGCAGTTCAAAGAAATCAGCCGGCTGGTGCGAGAGTCTCCGCCGGGAGACGCCTGAAACCGTCATTGCTGTGACCACCTTCCGTCTTCAACCTCGACTATTGCGTGCCGTATGACCAACCTTGCTCCGCCGCTCAATCCTCCCGTTCGCGTGCTGCTGGGGCCCGGCCCCAGCGAGATTCATCCCCGCGTGCTGCAGGCCATGGCCGCCTCGACCGTGGGCCATTTGGATCCTTACTATCTGCAGCTCATGAACGACATGCAGCAGATGTTGCGCGCGACGTTCCAGACGGCGAATCCCATGACGTTGGCGATTCCCGGAACGGGCTCTGCCGGCATGGAGACCACCGTGGTCAATCTGATCGAGCCGGGCGATTCAATGGTGGTCTGCGTTAACGGCGTGTTCGGCGGCCGGATGGTCGACGTGGCGGAGCGGTCTGGCGCTAAAGTCACGCGGTTGGACCGGCCGTGGGGCGAGGTTTTCGAACCGGCCGATTTGAAAGACGCGCTCGCGAAGGCCAAGCCCAAAGTCGTCGGCATCGTCATGGCGGAAACGTCGACCGGCGCCAGTCAGCCGATTCCTGAAATTGCAGAACTGGTTCACGATGCCGGCGCACTGTTGCTCGTGGACGCGGTGACCTCGCTCGGCGGCCTGCCGGTGGAAGTCGATCGCTGGGGCATTGACGCAATCTATTCCGGCAGCCAGAAATGCTTGAGTTGCCCGCCGGGGCTGGCGCCCGTGTCGTTTGGCGCCAAGGCCATGGACGTCGTCATGGGACGCAAGACGAAAGTTCAGAGCTGGTATCTGGACGTCTCCATGCTCGCCAAGTATTGGGGTCAGGAGCGCGTGTATCATCACACCGCGCCGATCAACATGACGTATGGCCTCTACGAAGCCCTGCGATTGGTGCTTGAAGAAGGCCTGGAGAATTGTTTTGCAAGACACGCCTTGAATCATCAGGCCCTCAAAGCCGGACTGTCGGCCATCGGCATCCGATACGCCGCCCAGGAAGGACATTTGCTGCCGATGCTCAACGCCGTTCGCATCCCCGAAGGCGTCGACGACGCCTCAGTGCGCAAGGCGCTGCTCCAGCGTTATGGCATTGAGATCGGCGGGGGATTGGGCGACTTCAAGGGGAAAGCCTGGCGAATCGGCTTGATGGGCCATGGCTCAAGACCGAACAACGTGCTGCTGGTGTTGTCCGCGCTCGAAGAGTTGCTAGCCGAGCAAGGGCATGCGTTCGATGCTGGCGCCAGCATCGCGGCGGCTAACTCGGAGTACCGGGCTCACGTGAAGTAAACCCGCGTGACGTTCAAGCCGTGTTCCAACTTGTACGCATACTACGTCCGCGTACGGGCGATGTCGTCGCTCATTGAGCGGGCTGAAGGATCTGCGGTCCGTAAAGCCGCGCTAGCGACTGCGCGACAACCGCGGCCAGATACTCGTCGCCGTGAGCATTCGGATGCAAGCCGTCGTCGCTCAGATAGGGACCGCCCGTCCAAAGCCCTGGCGGACATGCCGGGCTCCATAGCACGAGATTGCGGATGGCCGTGTCGGAAATCAGCTCCAGATCGTGTTCCCGTGCCAACTCTCGCTCCAGACCTGCGTACGGATCGACGATAAAGCCGCGAGGGATCTCCATCAGAAACACTTCGGCGCCCCGCTTGCGAGCGGCGGTGATGAATCGCTCCAGGTTGCGTTTGACTTCAGCCCGGCTGTCGGTAGGCAGCCAACTGGCGTCTTTCAAATAGTCGTGGCCGCCCAGTTCGATGACGACCGCCTGGGGCTCCAGAGCACTCAGTTCCGGCAGCCGCGCCAGCGCTTCGGCGGACGTCACGCCCGGTTGGCCGAGATTGACGACGGGCGCCGTAACCAAGCGCGCGAGAACTTTTGGGTAGCCGCGCCGCGGCGGATACGAGGTCAGACTGTCTCCGATGCAGACGACCGGGCGTTGGTCCCAAGCTGCCACGGAATGATTCGCCTGGCCGCTGCGGCGCCAATCCCAAGCGAATCCGATCCACGTCAGCCAGACCGCCGCGACCAGCCCCAGCTTCAGTTTTCGCTGAGCGGCTGCGGATAAGCAGCGTTTGCTTACCGGCCCGGCGCCGGCGGCCAGCGCCATCACCGCCAACAACAACGCCAGAGTCGGGAACCAGGGGACGCGCTTTACCAAGACGGCGACCAGACAGGTCGTCAACGGCAGCCAACCTGGCCGTCCGCGAGCGAGCTGTATGCAGTGGCACGCGATCCAGAAGGCAATCATTGCCGGGATGCCAGCGGGGAACGTCAGCAGCGAAGCAACCACCGCTACGCCGCCCGCCATCAGCCGTCCCACGCGGTGCGCAGCGGCAAACCTGCCGTAGCGAACCGTCTCCGGAACGCCATCTGCACTATTAGGATCGTTCATAGCCCGACTTGGGATTTCGCAAAGAAGAGTTCCTTATCCTATCACGTTCCAATGGACGATAAATCATTTTGTGCAAGCATCTTCAGAACAAGACCTTAAGTCGATTCCTGAGGAATCGACTTATGTCTTGCCTATTTTAACTTGTGTTTTTTGTGTTAGCAGTGTATTTAGAAATTGTTAGCACCGGCTTGTGCGAAAACTGGCGAGCCTGATCGCCGAGAAGCCAATTGAGCCGAATTGACATTGGCTGCCGCACTCGCCAGGGACGGTCCTGAACCGAGTTGGAGGCGCCTTATGTCCCGTGGCCTCTCTCTATTGTGCCGGCGACTTCTCGTCGCGACGCTGGCGGTCTTGGCAGTCGGCTTTTTCTGGCGATCTGAGCAGATGCGCGATCAGCGCCAGGCGGTGCGGTCGCTCAAGCAGCAAAAGAACGTGATCGTCCATTACGACTACCAGTGGTCGCACGGACGCAGCGGACTGATGAATTACAATCCGCGGGCCACGCCGACGGCGCCCTCCTGGCTGAGAAAGGCGCTCGGCGACGATTTTCTCTATAACGTCGCCTATTTGGAGGTCGCGCAGCCTTATCCGCCGGAAGACGCCGTCGAGGAATTCCTGGCCCGGCTGCCCGACTGCCCCGTGATCTATCGTTGATGGTGCTATCAGATACCGGCCATCTGGGTTAGAATAAACCGGCCAGTATCTTGAAAAACGGGGCGGCGAGGCGGTGCGTTGCAATCGGGGGCGGCGCGATCGTCAAGCCTTGGAGTGCACGATGAGCACGGACCAGCGGCGTCTCGGTCCTTTCGTCTTGGAAGAAAAACTCGGCGCGGGGGGGATGGGCGAGGTCTATCGCGCCACGCATGTCGAAACGCGCCGCGAAGTGGCGCTGAAGGTGCTTTCAGCCAAGGCTGCCAGCAGCCGGAGAATCGTGGCGCGGTTCGCCCGTGAACTAGAGATTCTCAAAGCGCTCAAGCACCCGAACATTGTTCGCTGTTATGGGGGCGGCCGGCATGAGACCGAAGCCTACCTGGTCATGGAGTTGGTCGGCGGCGGTTCGCTCAGTTCGCTGTTGCGCCGCCGCGGTCGCCTGGCGTGGGAGACGGTCATCGACTACGGTCTGCAGGTCTGCGACGGTCTGGCTTACGCTCACGAATGGGGCATCGTCCACCGCGATCTGACTCCGGCCAACATTTTGTTGACGGAAGACGGGCAGGCCAAGATCGCCGATTTTGGCATCGCCCGCGTGCAGTACGGCAAGCGGTTGACCGCCACCCGGCACACGCTGGGGACGGTGGCCTACATGGCGCCCGAGCAGATCCGCGGCGCGCCGCCGGTTTCGCATCGCACCGACATTTACACGCTCGGCTGCGTGATGTTCGAGATGCTCACCGGGCAATTGCCGTTCACCTGCGAATCAACGGCGCAGATGCTTTATCACCATCTGGGCGAACCGCCGCCGCGCGTCTCCTCGCTGGTGCTCGACTGTCCTGTCTGGCTCGACGTGCTGGTCAACCAGATGCTGGAGAAAGACCCGCTCAAACGCCCTCACGACGCCACCGCCGTAGCGCAAGCCTTGCGCGAGGTCCAAGAGAAGGTGGCGGCCGGCGCCGGCATGGCCGGCCACGCGGCGACAGGCGGCCCAAGCACCTTAAAAGTCCCCAAACAGAAAGAAGAGAAGGCGGAGCTCAAAAAGCTGTTGCGCCGCAAGAAGCGTAAGAAGGGCGCCAAGGTCCCGTTCTACGAGCAAGCCTGGTTTCTGGCGGCCTGCTTGTTGCTCACCGTAGGTTTGGGCGTCTGGCTGTTGCGACCCAAAAGCGAAGAGAAGCTGTTCGCCGAACTCGAGAAATACATGGCGGCCGACGATCGCTTCAACGCCGAGCGCACCGGCGTGGCGTTGCTCGAGAGCTTTCCGAATGGAGCTCATGCGTCGCAGGCGCAGCAGTATCTTGATTCGATGGAGATGGAGAAAGCCGAACGGCGCTTGCTCGCCGATCTCGAGCATGGCCGCAAGCCCGAAACCGAGGGGAGCCGCTTGTACGCCGAGGCCTGGGGCTACGAGCAGTTTGGCGACCACGTGACGGCTCTGGAAAAATACCAGAGCATCGTGAACCTGATGAAGGGCAAGGACGAAGAACGCCCTTACGTGAATCTGGCGAAGCGGCAGGTCAACTCGCTGATGTCGCAATCCAGCGGCGCCCAGGACCGCGCCAAGTTCATTGAATCGCGACTTAAGGACGCCGAAGAGCAATACGACGAAGGCGAAACGCTGGAAGCGCACAAGATCTGGAACAGCATCGTCACGCTGTACGGCGACAACCGCGAATTGCGTCCGCTCGTCGAACGCGCCCAAAAGCGGCTCTCCAGCGACGATTCGGAAGATTCCAAAACCGCAGCCGAAACCAAACAGGCAGATAAAACGCAAACCGCGGCAAAGGAGCAACCGACCGAAACGCCTCGTGCGCCAGCCGCTCCGCCGCAGCCCCAGGTCGTTCCCAAAACTGCAAAACAGCCGGCGTCTCTTCCCCGCGTGCCCGGCCGTCGTCGCCCGACGTTGACCAGGGAGATGGTCCAAGAGCGGTCGGCTCCGCAGACGGGCAGTGAGGTCGACGAGTAGGGCGGAATAATTGCGGTAAAGACGATCGGCCTCTCACCAGCGATTCTCGTGCGTATTGGACGGGCGTGTATCTCGTCTTATCTTCTGCGCTTTCAACGTGCTTGCCGTTCTGTACGGCTTGGTCGGCGCTTTCCACAACGCAATAATAGGTTGAAGCTGGAATAAAAACGCAAGTTGCGACAAAAGAAGTACACAGACGGTCCATTTTTCCGTTCCTCGCGCGCTTGTGTTCTTAAGAATCGCGATTACCATGCCCTTAATACAGGGCAACTAACCGGGCTTTCTATCGAGGGCATCCATGTTTCGTGCTCGCAGCAGTCGTTCTGCGCGCTTCGTTCCTAAATCTCGCCGGCTCGAGACGAGCCGGCACCGTCGCTTGTAT
>DASZUP010000766.1:0-13421 GCA_035547635.1 Pirellulales bacterium | reverse complement strand
CCTCCTGCTGCTCGGTCAGGATGTTGACGGCGAAGAAACGCGCCGCCAACAAGGCTTCGTGCATCTGAGCGCGGCGATCGACGGCCACCAGCAACTGCGGCGGATCGAGCGACAACGAGGCCACGGCATTGGCGGTCATGCCGAACATCTCGTCTCCATGACGCGTCGTGACGACGGTCACGCCCGTGGCGAAATGCCCCATAATTTGTCGCTGCAGTTGGGTATCGAAGGCCAAAGTCGACTCCTTTCCCAGGTGGTAATCTCGTGACAAGCCGACGGGCCGGCCGGCAAACCCTCTTTAGTACAATTCTAATCGCCTTTCGACAAGGATGAAGGCGGCGGGCGACAGGTCTCCCGCGGCAGATGACGGGCGGCGGACGTTGCCGCCTAGGGCCGCCAGCACTTACGGCACGGCGACCAAAGCTGGGCCCGCGACGCAGGAAATAACGACACTTTGTCGCCAGCTCGCGGGTTGACGAGGACCGGAATTCGGCGAGGATCAACGCAATAGTTGCAGGTCATCTTGAACTCGGACGTCAGGACGGGAGAAAACTCGTGGAGCGCCTCAAGGGAAAAGCGGCCGTCGTCACCGGCGGCGGCGCGGGCATCGGTCGGGCGGTTTGCAAGCTGTTCGCTGAAGAAGGGGCGAGCGTCGTCGTTGCGGAAATCAACCAGCAGACGGCCGACGAAACGGCCCGCGAGATCAACGACCAGGGCGGACGCGCCATCGCCGTCGTGACCAACGTGGCGGACGAAGCCAGCGTGCAGCAGATGGTCGCCGAGGCGGTGAAGACGTTCGGCAAAATCAACTTGCTGGTCAACAACGCCGCCACGTTCGTCTTTCGCGGCATCGAAGCCACGCCGGAAGACTGGCGGAAAGTGCTGGACGTGAATGTGATGGGGCCGGCGCTGGTCGCCAAGCACGTCGTGCCCGAACTTCGCAAGCAAGGCGGCGGAGCGATCGTCAATATCGGTTCGATGTCGAGCTTTATCGCCCAGCCGAATTTTGTCACCTACAGTTCCAGCAAAGCGGCTATCGCCAACATGACCCGCTGCATGGCGCTCGATCTGGCGCCCGAGAACATTCGCGTCAACGCCGTCTGTCCCGGCACGGTCTGGACGCCGCAAGTGCAGCGAATGTGTCAGGAACGAGGCCTGAGCCGCGAACAGGCCGACAAGGATCCGTTCTTTGGCGGCGGCCACATGATCACGCGCATCGCCGAACCGGTGGAGATTGCCCGCGCCGTGTTGTTCCTCGCCTCCGACGAAGCCTCGTTCATCACCGCTGAGAACCTGATGGTTGACGGCGGGTATACGGCCAAATAGCCGGCACGAACGCTGGCCTCAATCGGCGTTGGGAATCCAGACCCGACTGGCCGCTGGAGCGGACGCGTCGCCAAGACGGCGAGCCTTGATGCGGACGTAGGCCGCCACGTAGCAACTGCGGTGAGCGAACGTGCCGGGCGCGGCATCCGCTTTGGCGTGCATCGGTTCGACGAGATCTTCAATCACAAAACCGGCGCGGCACATGCCGCCGATCAGTTCCTCCCAGCGGTGCAGAAACTCCAGCGTCCCCTCCTCGCGATGCTGGCTGCCGACGACCGGCGGCAAGGGGCCGCTGCGGTAATACGGCTCGAGCAGCTCGTAACCATGCGCTGACGGTTCAACGCCCGCTTGCAAGCTGGTCGGCTGCTTGTGCTGGCTGACGTAAATGCCGCCCGGCGCCGTGACGCGGGCCACTTCGCGATACACGGCGTGGATATCCGGCACATAGCAGGTGCTGACCGGATGAATCACCACGTCGAAGCTGGCGCGGGCCAGCCCGGAGAGATCGTCCATTGAGGTTTCTACGACGCGGATATTCAACCCGCGTTCGGCCGCCACCTGGCGATCGAGAGCCAGCATTTCCGGACTCAAGTCGACCACCGTCACCTCGGCCCCAGCCGCGGCATACAGCGCGCTCTGCCGTCCGCCGCCGGCGGCCAGGCACAACAGCCGTTTCCCCTTCACGCTGCCGCCCAGCCAGCCCAGCCCGTCGACGGTTCCCAGCGGATTGCGCAGATCGTCGTCGGGCGCCGGAGTGGTAAAGCGCTGCTTCTTGAGCACCAGCGCGTTCCACGCTCGGCGATTATGTTCGCGCACCGCCGCGGCGCGTTGGGGGTCGTTCGGTTCCATCTCAGACATTGCGTAATCCGGGAGAGAGCAAAGCGTGGGGCGCCGAACGGAATACCGTTGAACAGCAACAGGGTCAGGCGCTTGGCGGCGGCTGCGCACGCCGTCCACCGTCTTGGGACTGCCAGTTTGCTGGCTCCAGTCTACCGCGGCCCCGGCTCCTTTGCCTCACTGCGCCGCCCGAAAAAAAACGCCGCTCCTGGCTTTGAACCAGGAGCGGCGCTGAAGCGGAAAGTATTAGAAAAAGGTTGCTCGCGGGATCCCTTCCCGACATTCCATTACGAGCAACCCATACTGTTGCCGCAGTTGTGACAGAGATAACAGTTGCCGTTGCGGACCGTGATGGCGCCGCAGTTGTCGCAGGCCGGCGCGTCGACCTGGAAACTGGCAAACTGGTCGCTGCGCCCCATGGCGCCGTTTCCGCCACTCGTCGCCGGATCCCATTTGGGCGCCACGCCGGCCCGCTCAAGCAACTTGGAGACGTTCTGGCTGGCATAGTGCGAGACGCCGTTCTTCGCGACGGTCGCGGCGCCGTTCGCAGTCGACTGAACCGCCATGGTCTTGTGGGCCGCAGCCGTCTTCGCGCCGTTGGCGTTGGGCAATCCAGGCCCGGCGTTCTGCCCGCCAGCCTTCATGGCGGCGGGCTTAGAGTCCCCCGGCGGATCCTCCCCGGAAAGCTCCTTGCCGGAACCCGGCTCTGCCGGCGCCGGCAGTCCGGCGCTCGCTTCGCGATAACCGGGCAGGAACGTAATGCCCAGCCAGCGGAAGATGTAGTCCACAATGCTTTTGGCAATGCGGATATCGGGGTTCTTGGTATGGCCCATCGGCTCGAAGCGGGTATGCGAGAACTTGTTCACATACACTTCCAGCGGCACGCCGTACTGCAAGCTCATCGACACGGCCGTGCCGAAGCAGTCCATCAAGCCGCCGATGGTGCTGCCTTCCTTGGCCATGGTGACGAACATCTCGCCCGGCCGGCCGTCTTCGTACAGGCCGACCGTGATATAGCCTTCATGCCCGGCGATGTTGAACTTATGGGTGACCGAGTGCCGGGTGTCGGGCAAACGCTCGCGACGCGGAGCGGCCTTGAGCTTTTCTGCCGCCTTGCCGCCTTCGGTGCTGGTGGAGAGCGGCTGACTCTCCTTGGAGCCGTCACGGTAGACGGCCAGCGCCTTGAGGCCCAATCGCCAGCCTTCCAGGTAGGCGTCGGCAATGTCGGCCGGAGTCGTATCGCGAGGCATGTTGACCGTCTTCGAGATGGCGCCCGACAGGAACGGCTGCGCGGCCGCCATCATCCGCACGTGAGCCCGCCAGGCGATCGATCGCGTGCCGTTTCGCGGCTGGAAGGCGCAGTCGAAGACCGGCAGGTGCTCGGTCTTCAGATCGGCGGCGCCTTCGATCGTGTCCTCGCGGTCGATGTAGCCCAGGATCGATTCGATCTCCGGCTGATCGTAGCCCAACGTCTTCAGCGCCAGCGGGACGGTATTGTTGACGATCTTCAACATCCCGCCGCCGGCGAGTTGCTTGTACTTCACCAAGGCGATGTCGGGCTCGATGCCGGTCGTATCGCAATCCATCAGGAAGCTGATGGTGCCGGTCGGCGCCAGCACGGTGGCTTGCGCATTGCGGAAACCGTACAACCGGCCGTTTTCCAACACCTCTTCCCACAAGCCGCGGGCGGCGTCTTTCAGATACGTCGGGCAGGCGTCGTCGATCGCCTCGACGGCGTCGCGGTGCATCTGCATCACGCCGAGCATCGGCTCGCGGTTTTCGGCGTAACCGTCGAACGGACCGACCGCCGCCGACAGTTCGGCGCTGGTCAAGTTGGCTGCGCCGTGCAGCAACGCGGTCATGGCCCCGCAGAGGCCCAGCGCGCCGGGCGAATCGTACGCCAGGCCGCTCGACATAATCAGGCTGCCCAGGTTCGAGTAGCCGAGCCCCAGCGGACGGAAGCGATGGCTGTTCTCGGCGATTCTCTTGGTCGGATAGCTGGCGTGGTCGACCAGGATTTCCTGCGCCACGAAGAAGATGCGGCAGGCGGCCTGGAAGCGATCGATATCGAACGAGCCGTCGTCGAGACGGAACTTCATCAGGTTGATGCTCGCCAGGTTGCAAGCCGTGTCGTCCAGGAACATGTATTCCGAGCACGGATTCGAGGCGTTGATCCGGCCCGAGTTCGGGCAGGTGTGCCAGCGGTTAATCGTCGTGTCGTACTGCACGCCGGGATCGCCGCAGAACCAGGCGCCTTCGGCCATCTTGGCCAGCACGTCGCGGGCCTGGAAAGTCGGGCCGGCCTTCGAAGGATCAGTCACCCAGTGCGTGACCCAGGGCTTGTCCTCGACGACGGCCTGCATGAACTCTTCCGTCACGCGCACCGAGAGATTGGCGTTCTGAAACAAGATCGAGCTGTAAGCCTCGCCGTTGAAGTTCGACTCGTAGCCGTTCTGGATCAGGATGCGGGCCTTCTTCTCTTCCTTGGCCTTGCACTCGATGAATTCCATCACGTCGGGATGCCAGACCTTGATCGACTGCATCTTGGCGGCCCGGCGGGTCTTGCCGCCGCTCTTGACCACCGCGGCGATCTGGTCGTAAACCCGCATGAACGACAGCGGGCCCGAAGGCCGGCCGCCGCCCGAGAGCCGCTCGCGGTGCGAACGCAGCGTCGACAAGTCGGTGCCGGTGCCCGAGCCGAACTTGAACAACATGGCCTCGCTCCGCGCGAGCTCCATGATGTCTTCCATATTGTCGCCCACGCTCTGGATGAAGCAGGCGGAACCTTGCGGATATTCGTACGGATTCTCGGGCTGCTTGACCTCGGTCGCTTCCGCGTCCCAATGCCAGTTGCACTGCGCGCCTTTGACGCCGTACTGGTGATACAGCCCGACGTTGAACCAGACGGGCGAGTTGAAGGCGCCGTGCTGGTGCAGGCAGAGCCAGGTCAGGTCGCGATAGAAGCGCTCGCCGTCTTCTTCCGTGGCGAAATAGCCGTCGTGAATGCCCCAGTCGGCAATCGTGCGGCTGACGCGATGGATCAACTGCCGTACGCTGCGTTCGCGCTGCGGCGTGCCGACTTCGCCATAGAAGTACTTGCTGCAGACCACGTTGACGGCCAACTGCGACCAGTGCGACGGCACTTCGCAATCGGGCTGTTCAAACAGCACCTCGCCCGACTCGCCCTTGATCGTCGCCACGCGGAAATCCCATTCGAGCGTGTCGAACGGATCAACTACGTGCTCCGGGCAGAAAAGCGGGTCAATCGCCAAACCGCGCGAGAAGCGGCGGGCAGTTTTTTTCTTGACGCGTTCGGCAACACCGCCGACGCTTCCGGTTGAGCCAGCGCCTGATTCGGCCATGGGCATATCCCCTGTTGAAAACTCGGCATCCATTCCAAAATGTACAGGAGCAACTGTCTATACTAACGTACAGTATATCCGTTGGTGAGATCTTCGGCAAATCACGGCCTTAAGGATGCCATTCTCCGGCCGGAATTTGGACGTTGAGGTCCAAGAAAGGAATCGGACTCAATCACCTAGACACAACAACATATTGTAGCCAACGTGTTTCCTTGCCACAATATCCAGTTGCGTAGGTCCGAGTTTACCGCTTTTCAGAGATGAGTCAATCAACTTCCCGGAATTGTCCCAACGGCTTGCGGCAGCCGATGTTAGGAAATGATTAGCCGCCGCGAGCAGCCGCCTTGCTAGCAGCGCCGACGAGCCACAACATCTTGTGCCAGCATTGCTTCCGACCGTTTTCCACACGCCAGATAGCCAGCCTCAGCCAAAGCAAAAATTTTTGGAGTTTTTCCCTCCCCAGACAATCCGAACCGGACAGCTTAACAATCTGGCCACTTGGGGAAGCTCGCGGCCCGTTCACGCCTTTCGCAACGAACAAACCGTGTCGAACCAGCACTGCATGCCGGTCAGAGGGGCGGGCTGAATCGGCATGATCCCGTTCAGGTTGTAGCCCGCGCCCGAGCCGCCCTCTTCGGCATCCCACCAGAGCATTTGCGCCAGGTCAGGATCGTCGGAAAGAATGCGTTCATCGAACGCCGGCCCTTCAGCGCTCGGGCCGCGATGCGCGATCGCCGCCCGACCGCCAAAACGTTGCCCCAAGCTGTTACTCACCGCCGCCACGCGCGGATGAATGCCTTCCGTGACAAACACGCGAATGCGTTCGCTGCCGAGCTTCTCGCCCGTGGCCCGGTAGGTATTTCCTTTCGGGCGGTAGGTCGTCACTTCCACCAGATCGCCCGAGCGGAGCCCCAATCGCCGCGCCGTCTCTGAGTTGATCCAGAGCGGGTTGTCGTGCACGATTTCGCTCAGGTACTTTTGCGGCGCCGTACGCGCCTGAGTATGCACGTTCCATTTGAACGTCGTCAGAATCAAGCGATCGGGCGGCAGATCTTCATGCGCCGGAATCGGCGTATAACGAGGCCAACCGTCGTCTTCCAGCCCCGCGTTGGCCGCCTGCTCGATGACGGTCGAGCTGACGACTTCGAACTTGCGCGACGGAGTGCGGAACCCGCGTCGCGGCGCGCCGTCTATCCAAATTCCCATCGAACGTTCAGCGCCATCAGCCGCCTGCTGATAAATGACGCCGGTGGCCTCGTCCGTGCGGGCGCCTTGCAACTCGGCGACGGTCAATTCGCGAGCGAACTCGCTGCGGCTGACCGGTCGCGTCGGATCGCTCCACACGCCGTGCCGCTGCATGTACTCAAAACCGTTGGCGCAATCGCCCGCGGGAATCTTTTTGCATTGATGGCGCACATAGTCGGCATGGTTGCCGAAGGCGAAGTAGCGGGCTGTTTCCGGTCCCAGACGGCGACCGAGCTCAATCAGCACGTCGGCAAAGCTGACGCATTCGCCCGGCGGAGCAGTCATGGGCTGCCGCAGCGCGACATAGGGGCGAAACTCGTAACTGTTGCGGGTATCAAGCCCCCAGCGTTCCAGGTACGCCGCGTCCGGCAGGATCAAGTCGGCGTAATGAGCGGTCTCCGAGTAGACGATATCCGAACAGGCGTGAAAGGGAATCAGTCGCTCGTCCCGCAACACGGCCACGGTCAGGCTGCGTCCTTCGGGCCAGGTCGTCGGAGATCCGAGCGTGTACGTCAGATACACCTGCACCAAGGCGCGGCGGCGCTGGATGAAATCGTAGGCCAGTTCGCCAACCTTCATCTTCTGCCATAGATTGGCCAGGGGATATTCCGGCGGATCTTCCAGGTCGGTGCGGCGAGCGGGCTTGGGCGGCGCCGGCTCAGGAGGGGGAAACTCCGCGGGATCAATGCGGGCCCCCGGGCCATAGCAATAGCCGCCGGGCTGACCGATACTGCCCGCCAGGGCGTTGAGCAGAACGACCGCGCGGTCATTATTGAAGCCGTTGTAGTGGGCGTGGCTGCCGCGATTCGTGAATGCAGCGCAGGCGGGCCGGCAGCGGGCGAACTCCAAGGCCACGCGGTCGATATCGCGCGCGGGAACGCCGCTGCGTGCTTCAGCCCACTCGGGCGAATAGGGTTCGAGAAAGCGCTTCAGCTCTTCGACGCTGACGTTGACCCAACGCGAGACGAAGTCGCGATCAAACTCGCCGGCCGTCATCATCACGCGCGCCATGGCCAGCGCAATCGCGCCCTCGGTCCCCGGGAACGGCGCAAACCACTCATCGCTCCGTCCGGCGGTGTTGGAGAGCCGCACGTCGAACGTGACCAGTTTGGCGCCGTTGTCAAAGCGGCCGCGGATCACCCGTTTGAGAAAGTGGATATGCCCTTGATGCGCCTCGTAGAAATTCGAGCCGAAGTTCAGCAGGTATTTCGTCCGTTCGGCATCGACCGTCTCCCAATCGGCGTCGCCGATGGAAGCATAGTTGGCCGCCCGCTTGTTGAGCGAGCAGAGTGCGCGATGATTCAAAATCACCGGCGAGCCGATGGCGTTCATGAATCGCTCGATCACGTCTGAAATCCGCGAGCGGCCATAGTGCATGGCCACCTGTTCCGGCGTTCCTTCCGCCAGGCACTTGTTGATTCGCTCCGCCAACTGCGCATAAGCCTCGTCCCAGGCGATCCGCTTCCAGAGCCCTTCGCCGCGCCGGCCGACGCGGGCCAGCGGATAGAGCAGCCGTTCCGGATAATCGTTGATACAGACGCCGGCTTGCCCCTTCGCGCAGATCGTCCGGCCGTTGTTCGGATCGAGAGGATTGCCCGCCAGTTTGACCACGCGATCGTCAATCACGTATCCGACGATTCCGCATACCGTAGAACAGTTAAGACACACGCTGGGGACCTGGCTGGCCTTGGCGTAGTCGTGCGGAACTCTTGCATCCGCTTGCCGCGCAGGCGCCCGCTCAGACGCCTCGCCCGGCGTCAGCCGGATGGTCTCGCCGACGGCCAATGAGGCAAGCGCGGCAATGCCGCTCTTGACGAAATCGCGTCGGGCGACGGCAGGCCCCCGATGACATCCTTCCGCCTCGTTCGGCGTTTCGTCGCGGCGTTTCGACGAACTACTCACGGTTCTCCTCCCTGCCAGATTTGAACTCGGATTGGAGCGTCGCCCAGGAGTCGATCTCGTAGCTGCGCGGATCGTGATTGCGGCCTTGAGGCAACTTGCCCTCCAGCTCGCGTTTCAGCCCTCGATAACGCACTTGCGGGTCGGCTTGGGAATCCGGCTTGAGTACTTCCAATTCAGCGTCATAGCGGGCGTGAAATCTGGAAACGCGGCTCTCTGGATCGTTTGCGTCGCCGAACACCAGGGCCTCGCTCGGACACGTCTCGACGCACGCAGGCGCCATGCCGAGCGGCAGGCGGTGAGAACAGAAGTCGCACTTGTCCGCGACGTGCCGCAGCGGATCAACGTAAATGGCCCCATAAGGACAAGCTTCTTCGCAGCGCCCGTTCCCATTGCAAGTCTGCACGTTGATCCGCACGATGCCGTCGTCGCCGCGCGCAATCGAATCGGTAGGGCAAGCCTTCAGACACGGCGCATCGGCGCACTGCATGCAAAGCGTCGGCAGAAACCAGCGGCGGACCTGCGGGTACTTTCCTTCGTCGTAGTAATAGACTTTCGTGCGAAAATGACCGAGCGGAACTTCATTTTCCGCCTTGCACGCAACCGAACAGGCATGGCATCCCGTACAGCGCTCCAAATCGACGGCCATTGCATATCGGGGTTCGTGGGGCACGGTCGAAACGGCCTCCTTGATAGCGCAGGAAAAGCTGCCGAAACCGCCGCGGCAGATCACGTCTTCGGCCGCAGCATCACGATAGTATAAGAAGCGGCGAGCGTTGTTGCGCGGCTGCGCAGAAATAAGGGCGACGGCGCCTTGCGTTGGGGACGCAGCGCAGCTTTATCTCAGCGGCGCCGCAAGCGAGTTCTCGCGAGCCCGCGCATGCACGCGCTTACGGCCAACGGTTCAAGAAGCCGTTCGCCATGCCGGGCGTCAAAGCGCCGCCCATATAGCCGCCCATGCCCGTGGCATAGTTGAACTGACCGACCGGCGCCGGCAAGAAACGATAGCGATACAGCGGCGACTGATAACCAGGAATGAAGTACCCCGAGTTGTAGTAATAGAAGCTCCGCGGCCAGAAGGCGTCTTCCAGCACCTGGTCGGCCGAAGACACGTTCAACGACCAGCGAGATCGCTCGAGCACGGCCTGCGGGGAGAGCACCATGGAACGGGCGCGATCCAGGGCGGAAACAGGTTCGCTGATCGGCGCACTCGTGCCCGCATACGAAGCATGGTCTCGGTGCTTCAGCGAACTCTTCCCGTCGGGCATCAAGTCGCTCAGATCCAGCTTTTCAAAGCCGCTCCAATCAAGCCCCGTGCCGGTCGTATGATCGTTCCAGGTGGCGCTAGATTCCGGCACAATGACAAACGGGTGATACGCTTCCCATTGGTTCCCGTTCCAGACGACCCAACGCTCGGCGGGCAGCCAGTACCACCAGCGTCCCTTGTGGAAGCGATACCGCCAACGTTCGCCTTGCTTGCCGGCAGTCGCTTCGTCGGGCGCGGCAGACTTTGAGACGTCGCCATCGACCGCCCCCTTGTCAACGGTCGCCGCACCATCTGCTACGGGCGGCTCAGGAGCCGCCGGGGCCTCGATGCCGGCCGAGGGGCGCTTCTCCGCGGCGGGCGCGGCGGCTTGCACCGATTGTGTCAGTAACGCCGACGCGCAACACGCCGCCGCGACGCGAAGCAGGACGCTTTCGAAATCAAGCATGATCTTCTCCCCTCGGCGCGCCGCAGCGCTCATCGTCTGGCCGTTCGTGCGTGCTTTTTCATCGGAATTGTAGGCCGCGTCTCGATGCTAGGCTGCCGCCGAATGGGGTAGCAGGGAGAATGCCGGTTCTGCGGCGGCGGTTCGCGGCGGCTTCCGGCAAGACGCACGTAAGTCGGCGCCCGTCGCAATCTCGCCGGGATCCGCATAAACTCAACCGCTCTGAATTCAAAGACCGCGAAAACGGTTGCGGAGAGCGCAGTTCGGAGAGATGAGCATGAGCGATCAAGAAACCACCTTGGCCGAATTACGCGAGTTGGTCCGGCAGTTCGTCGAGGCGCGCCAGTGGCGACAGTTCCACACGCCCAAGAACCTGTCGATGTCGCTGGCGATCGAAGCGGCCGAACTGATGGAACACTTCCAGTGGCTCACGCCGGAAGAATCCCGCTCAGTGATCAACGTGCCCGAAAAGCTGCACGAGGCGGGCGAGGAACTGGCCGATGTCTTGTGTTACGCCTTGGCGCTGGCCAACGAGCTGGATCTCGACGTATCGCAGGCCGTACACGCCAAGATGATCAAGAACGCGCAGAAGTACCCGGCCGAACAGTACCGCGGCCGCTACGGTCCAGATGACCAGCGCGGCGCGTAAAAAAGCAGGCGGCGGGCCCCCCAGACCCGCCGCCTGCCGCATGCCGTGCGTTGGAAAAGGTGGCGGGCGTCTGGCGCTCGCCACGTGTTCCACATGCCGTTTTACTTGCTCAACTGCTCCTCGATGGCAGAAACGACCTGCTCCGAGTCAGGGCTGACTCGCGGCGCGAAGCGGGCGACGACCTTGCCGTCGCGGCCGATCAGGAACTTCTCGAAGTTCCAGGAAATGTCGCCGCCAAACTCAGGATTCGACTCTTTCGAGGTCAGGAACTCATACAGCGGGCATTTGCCTTCGCCCTTGACCACGACCTTGGAGAACATGTCGAACTTGACGCCATAGTTCTTCTCGCAGAAGTCGGCGATCTCTTCGTCGGTGCCCGGCTCCTGCTTGCCGAATTCGTTGGCCGGAAAGCCGAGAATCGCCAGACCTTCATCGGCATACTTCTCGTGCAGCTTTTCCAAAGGGGCGTACTGCTTGGTGTTACCGCAGTAACTTGCGACGTTGACGATCAGTACGACTTTGCCTTTGTACTTCGACAGGTCGACATCTTTGCCCGTCAGGTTCTTCATCTTGAAGCTGAGCGCCGAGGGCGCCTTGTCGCCTGCTTTGTCCGCGGCTTCGACGGCCAAAGCGAACCCTCCCATCGCTGCGGCAAACGCCAGCGAGCGGATCAATCGTTGCATCTTCACGTGGGCCTCCGTTAAGTTTGAATGCGGGGAACCGATCAAAGCGTTCCGATCGGTTTCGGATAGTTTAAGAGGCGGCGAGCCGGTTCGCCAGTAGATTCGCGGCCCCCCCAAACGCTCCTGGCTCAGCATTAGTACGTAATGAGCAGGCGGCGCCGTTCATTCCGCGAGCAGTTTTACCCGAGGCTCGATAAATACTGCACGGCCTGGCCGATCTCGCCGAGCGGATCCTCGGCGCGCTCGCGCGCGACAGTCCAATAGCCGCGGTAACCGTGCTCTTCGAGCGCCCCGCACAAGGCGGGAAAGTCGGCGGCCCCCCTGCCGAGCGGCACTTCGATGCCGCGTCCTTGAGCCAGGTCTCGCACGCCATCCTTGGCCCGCACGTAGCGAATGTTGGCGCCGAGGGCCTGAACCGCATCCAGCGACGAGAAGCCGTTGATAATCAAATTGCCCGGATTCAGGCTCACTGCCAACGCGCCGTCAGGCAAGGCGTCCAGCAGTCGGGCAAGATCGGCGCCGCTTTCGCTGCCGGTGTCAGCCGCCAACAGTGCGCCGACGCGCTGCCCGTAAGCTCCCAAATCATTGAGCGCTTCGACCAGCGTCGTCCAGGTCGGCCCTTCGGAGTTCTCCGGCACGCGCCCGATCTGGTTCACGACCAGCGAAGCGCCGAGCGAGTAGGCCAGGCTCATGGCTCGCTTGGTCGCCTCGATCCGCCGCTCCAACTCGTCCGCCGAGTCGTACCCGCGGCGGGTGCGAAAGCTGACCGCGGCGACGCGCAGCTCCAAGTCTTCCAGCATCTTACGCACCTGCCGCAGTCCGCTGGGCGTGAGTTGCTGCGCGTTGATCTCGCCGCGAGCGTCGATTTCCACCGCCGACACGCCTAACCGTCTGGCGGCCAGCAAAGCCTGTTTGAACGGCAGGCGCAGACAGCGAAGTTCGACGGCAATTTTCAGTTGAGGCATATCGCGTTGTTCCGGTTATGACAATTCGGCAAGGAAGGCTGGAGCCAACGAGTTTCACGGGACGATAACGGATTACGCGGCATTCCCGTTCTGCCGCCGCGACGGCGCCGCCAATTCGCACGCCGGAAGAGCTCGCTTCTCATTCGTGGTTCTGCCGCCAGCGATCTGACAATGAATCTGCTGACAACCGCGATCATTCTAACCGCCGCGTGCGGCATGGCCACCGAGGGCCCGTCTCTCGACGGCTCGGAGCTGTATCGTTGCGGTTTTGAGCTGACCTCCGACCGGGACTACGACGGCTGGCCCGACGGCTGGGTCCGCCAGCGAGGCCCCGGCTACCCTCATTACGTCCGCATCCAGGAAAGCGAAGAGCCTTCCGCGGAAGGGGAGCAGTGCCTGCGCGTCGACCTTGACGGCGGCGCCGCCGCAGCCTTCAGTCCGCCGATTCCGATCGACCCGCGTTACGACTACGTGCTGGAAGCGTCCATCAAGGTCGAAGGCCTGAAGCACAATGACGCGTTCTTCAGCGTCCGTTTTCTAGACGAGAAGGAAAACGTGCTGGAGACAATCAATTCCGCCGCCTACCGGCGCACCGACGGTTGGACGTCGCTGCGCCTAGGCCCGTTGCGCGCTTCGAGCAGCGAGGCGCTGTTCGCCGTGATCGGCATTCACGTCCAACCGGTCGACGGCGTCGACCTGACCGGGCGCGCGATGTTCGACGATATTCGCTTCTCTCAGATCCCACG
>DASZUP010000765.1:0-13778 GCA_035547635.1 Pirellulales bacterium | reverse complement strand
AGGAGCTTCCTGCCGGCAGCATTCCCGACAGACGCGCCGCACCAACCGCGACGAGATAATACCGGTCAGGTTGCCGGCCAGCGAGCGGTTGTCGATCGACAGATCGCGGAAGGCGGTGACCATCGAGGCCACGTCCCGCGTATGGAATGTCGTAAACACGTATTTCCCTGAGCTGGCCGCACGCATGGCGATTTCAGCGGCCTCCGGATCACGGATTTCCCCCACCAGCACGACGTCGGGATCGAGCCGCAGCATCGATCGCAAGCCGCTGGCCATGGTCAAGCGGTGTTTCAAGTCGACGTTGATCTGCCGAAACCCCGGCACGTGGTATTCCACCGGGTCTTCAATAGAGACGATGTTTCGCTCGCCGTCGTCCAGCGCGTGCAGCATGGAGTAGATCATGGTCGTCTTGCCCGAGCCGCTGGGGCCGGTCGCCACGACCAGCCCGGCGCCAAGCTGCAGCATGCGATGCACCTGATCCAATGACTCGTCGGTCAGCCCAAGTTCGCCCAAGGGCCGCATCAAACGATCGCGATCGAGCAGGCGGAGCGACAGCGCTTCGCCGCCGACGACCGGCAGCGTGGCGATTCTCCCTTCGTAGCCTGCCAGTGCATCGGGCAGCTTGAGTCTGCCTTCCTGGCTATGGAATGGATCCGCGATATCCAGGTCGCCGAGCACCTTGAACTGCGTCAGCAGCGAATGCCCGACAGAGCTGCTCAAGCGACAGAAATGCCGCAGACGTCCGTCGATTCGCAATCGCACCTCGTATTCGGCGTCGGCCGGATCGATGTGGATGTCGGTCGCTCTTGCGGTTACGGCCCGCTTGACCAGGTCAAGCGCCGCACTGGCGTAGGGAGCGGCAATCTCCGCGTGTGCCGCAAGGGGGGCTTCCGAGGACGGCGCCGGGGCGGCGAAGTCGGGCTGGGAGAAAGCAACCGGCAGTTTGGCCGGCGTCGCCGCTCCGTTGGCCGCCGTCTGTGACAAGGTCAAAACGGGGCACGGCGCGTGACGGACGATGGCGTCGGCGACGCTGCCTAACAACATCCGACGCAGGCCGCTGTGACCGGTCGTGCCCATCACGATCAGGCTCGCCGCTTCTCGCCGGGCAAGCTCCAAGATTTCCGTCGCCGGGTCGCCGACCAATACCTGGTGTTCATACTCCAAGGGCGCATCCTCCAGCGAGCCTTCAACCAGCGAAGCGAGA
Source organism: Pirellulales bacterium (assembly GCA_035547635.1). Classification (GTDB taxonomy): domain Bacteria; phylum Planctomycetota; class Planctomycetia; order Pirellulales; family JAICIG01; genus JAICIG01. The sequence continues at coordinate 12,574 of DASZUP010000765.1, read as the reverse complement.
CGCGCCGGCTCCTGGATTCCGTCCTGATCCGCGCTCGAAGGCGGAATGCCCATATAACTTATATCCGGCGGCGCCACATACGCGGCCAGCAAACACGAGTTGGTGGCGCGGGCCAGTTCGACGGCGTGTTTCAGCGCCGCACGGCTGCAAGGGGAATAGTCCGTCGGAAACAAGATCTTGGGTTTGGTCGTGTTCATGGCTGGTACTTGGTTTGCGCCTCAGTTTCGAGCATCCCTCCATTGGCCAAAAGTACAGATGCACATGCTGTGCCGAAGCGGCGAGTCAGCGCTGCTCCGCTAAAGAACCGCAAAAAACGAGAAACTCGTTCGGAAACGCTGTGCGGCTGCCCATAGAGAGGATGGCGCCATGCGCGCCGTGCCGCACACGTACAAAGGGCGAAACGCCCTGCGAGACAAGCAAGATACGCGCCGGCGCGCATGTCGGGCGCGACCTTAGAAAGCACGAAAAACCGCGAACTACTTAGCTGGCGCTCGAAGAATTTCGCGAATTTTCGCCGAGAGTTCGTCGGCCTTCTGGTTCGCTTCGGGCAGCGGCAGACCGGCGGCCACGCCGGGGCGTTTGTGCCCAGCGGACGCGACATAAGCGTTTCGCAGTACAAAAACGCGTTGCTGCACGGCGTCGAGCAGCGTGGCAGGAACGCCGCGGGCGGCTAGCATCGCCTGCGGCGTCTCGGCTTCGGCCGCCTGTTCGTCCCCGAAGGACCTAATCAGTTGCTGAGCAATGAACCAATGACCGGCATCGTTCGGGTGGACGCCGTCAGGTTGGAAAGTGAACTGAGGGTCGCCTTTTCGGCGTCGCGTGACTTCTCGCGTCATCGGCCCATGAAGATCAATGACGGTCCAGCCCGCTTTGCGCTGTTCGAGCAGCCAGTCGCTGTAACGGTCGAGCACCTCATTGTACGAAAACGGCCGCGGCGACTGCTGGTCATCGTAGAACGGCGGCGTGACGAACACGAATTTGGCGCCGGCCCGCTCGACCGCTTGCTTGAGCCGCTCCACTCCATGCCGGTAGCGGGCGAAACGCTGCTCGTCGAAAGGCATATAGATGCCGCAGTTGATGCCGTAGCAGGCGATGACCAGGTCAGGCTTGGTCAGGGTCAGCACGCGATCGAGTCGTTCGTGCAGGTCGGGCCGCGGGAATTTCCCGTCTGCGTGCCCCTCTTCGCTCAAACCGGAAACGGTCTCGCTCGGCAGCCCCGCATCGATCACCACGGGCTTGGAGCCGAGCCTTTGCATTTCCAGCCAGGCATCGAAGTCGCCCACGTACCGTCCGGCTGCGGTGATACTGTCGCCGAGGAAGACGACGCGCTTGGAGTTCTTGAGCAAATCGGCAGGCGTTCCTGCGGCTGCAACGGACGAGGCGGCCGTAGCGCAGGCGACACTCAATAGAAAAAGCAGCGAGAAAATGGGACGAATCATGGATGCGTTTGCTCTTGGCTGATGCAGGGTATTAGACGTCCGTATGGCGCCGCGATCCGGCCTCAGGCATTGATCGAGAGGCGGCGCCGGCGGTTCATTCTGAGTCGAGAACCACAAAGACGCAAGTTCTTTCCCGATAAACTGTTGAACCGCCCTATACGGGCTGCCACCATAGATTGATTCATAGAGTAATTCTCTGTGCGCTTGAAGTGGCAGGGCCAGCCGGACTGTCTATCGCCAGCGTCGGACGCAGGATGATGCCAGTCAGATGATGTCAGTCAGGCATTTTCTCGAAATGCGGCGAGTGAATTCTGCGACTCGGGCGACAAGTTTATGTTGGGCTGCGCGCATGCCGCAGTGCTGGGGAGTTTTGCACTCATGAACGAAACGGCCGCCGTACATCGCCAGCGGAATCCCGGATTGAGCCGCCGCCGTGCCTTTCAACGACGGCTGGCCAGGGCGGGTTGTCCCCTGGCAGCGCTGACGGTTGCGGTTGTTGCAGCGATTTGGACCGGCCCGGCCCGCGCCCAAAGGGGGCCCGTCAGCACTGCGGACTTGCAGGCCATTGCAAAGACCTTGCGCGACAACGCCTCCCCCACCGAGGCCGCGGCGCTATTGCCGGGGCTCGCCATTACTGTGCAGGCGGAGCAGCCCGAGGCGCTTCCGTTGCTCGAACAAGCTTTGGAGCGGGCGCTGCCGGGCGCCGTCGCACGGCACGACTGGCCGTTGGCCGCCCACGCGTTGAAGACCGCGGCGCGCGCCCATTTTGAACAGTTCGAAACCGATCAAGCGGGGCGGCGCCTGCAAATGCTGCTGGCTCTCTATCGCGACGTTTCTGCGGCGCGCCGCCGCGATGCCGACGGGCCGTGGCGCTGGCTGCGGCAGATTCATGAAGTAGCCGCCGAGTATCTCCGCGGCGAGCAGACGGCTGCGGCGCTGGACGTGCTGGCGGAAGGCGCGGATCTCGAACTCCCTGATCGCGAGGAACTGGACGACGGCCGGGAGGCGCTGGCCGGCGCCCTGAATCGGCGCCTGGCACAACTGACCGTTGAAGAGCGATATGAGTTGTTGTACGAGTGGACGATGCCCACGGATTCGCGCCGGACGGTGCGCGTCTTCTCGTCGTTGGCGCCTGTCGACGCGCCGCCAATGGCGTTTGCGCGAGCGCTGGGCGAGCGTCCTCGTCCGGACTCGTTTCCGATCGCGGACATTGGCGGCGTCCCCGGCGTATTCAGCACGGCGTGGTCCCTCGTCTCGTCGGCAGCCGAAACGGGACGCTTGCGGCGTTTGACCGTAGAGTTGGAAGCGGCCGCCGACGCGAAACTGCCGCACGCCGAGTTTGCGTTGCTGCTGGCGAAAATCGCTGCCGCCGATGCAGGACGAAGCGAGAGACTGGCAACGGAGCTGCTCAGCTTCGCCAAGCTGACCGATGAGGCGGCGGCGAACAATGCTTCCCAGGCACTAAACGGCCGTTCGGATCGTCTTGCCTCGCTGCTGCTCGCCGCCGCCTGCCTGAGCCGTGAACCGTCAAGATCGATCGGCGAGAGCTTGTTGGACGCCTTGATGCGGTCGGCGCTGCAGCAAGATCCGCAGCGGCTAACGCCGTGGCTGCAGCGCGCCCGGTGCGCAGCGCTCCTCCACCCTGTTGCCGACGCTTCGCCCTCACGGCTGGATGATCCCAACCTCGCGTTGTGGCTGCCGGTCGGCGTTGAGTCTGCCGATGATACGGACCGCGCCGCCGCGGGCGGAGTCTGGTTTGCTCACGAAGAACACATTTTGCACATGGACGGACCGCGGCACGACTATTTGTGCTTTCGTTATCCGTTGTCCGGAGACTTCGAGTTTCATGTTGAAGTTCAGGAAGGGGGAGAGGCGGGCGGCGGCGGCCTGGCGTTCGGCGGACTGACTTTCGGCATCGACGCTTCGCAATTGGCCGCAAGCGTCGGCAACGTCGATCTGATCCGGGAACGCCTGCAACCGTTCCCCTTCATTCGCCAGCAGGCCTGGCCGACGTTTCAGCGCCTGGAGATTAGAGCGAATGGTCGCACGATGCAATTCCGCTGCAATGGACATCCGGTTTGGAACGCGATGCCGGCCGATCTGGGCAGCCCCTGGCTGGCGTTGCGTTGTGGCGCTAACCGCGTCACAGCGTTTCGGGGCCCGCGTCTTACTGGACAACCGGTCATTCCGCGGCAAGTAGAGCTTTGCGCAGGCGACTCGCTGCGGGGCTGGTTCTCGCACTACTATCCGGCCGCCGTCTCAACGACCGTGCAGCTTGCCGCCAGCGAGAGAGCGGCCGAGCGCACGCCGGCCGGCGGGTTCGATTGGTCCGCCGCAGCAGGCGAGATTCATGGCGCCCATCGCCCCGGCGGTCTGACGCCGCTGCCCAGCCGTTTGACTTACTTCCGCCCGCTCGCTGACGGCGAAACGCTCGACTACGAGTTCTTCTACGAACCGGACCAGGCGATTGTGCATCCGGCGCTGGGGAGGCTGGCATTCCTGCTCGACCCGGACGGCGTGCAGTTGCACTGGTTGACCTGCGGCGCAAACGAGTGGACGGGCCTGGACGAGAGAAACGCCGTCGTCGAACCGTTGAACCGGCGCGGTCCCAAGCCGCTGCCGCTGAAGATGGGCGACTGGAACCGCGTGACGATCTTTTTGGCGCAAGGCAAGGCCGAGATTTCGCTCAACGACACTGCGATCTATGTTCGCCAGCTCGAGGCGGAAAACCCGCGGACGTTCAGCCTTTATCATGATCGGCGGCAATCGGCGGCGCGCATTCGCAACGTCGTGCTGCGCGGCGACTGGCCGGAACGACTCACGCAGCAACAGTTGGCGAACTTGACGGCGCCGCGCGACGCAGTTCCAGCGGCATCCGGTCGGCGGGCCTTAGGCGCCATCTTCGCTGAGCGGCACGTACCCGACTCGGCGCTGTTCGCCCATCGCCGGGCTGCGAAGTTGGCGCCCGAGGCCCAATACGCCTGGTTGGCCGACTGGGTTCTGCCGGGCGAAGGCCGCCCCGGGATGCGGCTTGCGCTCGACTTCACGCCGACGCACCCGGCGCCGGCGGTCGCAGACGACGATTCGCTGGATGGGAAGCGCGTGGCCCAAGCGGCGCGATCCGGCGAGTCGCGCATTCAGACGGGCGGTAACCTCGTTGCTCCGGCGCTGGACCTGATCGAAGTCGCGCGGCGGCTTGGCAAGCTCGACGAAATGCGATGCCGCGTGGAGCAGGCGCCGCAAACCGACGATTGGTCGCGCCGCGCGCGGCTGGCCATGCTGGCGATTATCGACATGGCGCGAGAGGAACCGCAAGCGGCCGTTGCATCACTCGACAAGCTCTTGACGCTGCTGGAAGCGGGCGATCATACGGAGTTTGCCCAGCGTTGGCCCGAAACGCTGGCCACACATGCGGCGCTGTTCCATCCGGCGACGCGCAACGCAGGGCGCGATCTGGCATACCATCTGCTGCTCCGCCAGGTGCGCGGCGGTCCGGACAGTGGCAGTGAAGCATGGCGCCGACACGTCGGCTCCTGGGCTCGACTCTCTGAATATTTTGAGACGGCTCGCGGCGATGCCCCGCTAGAGCGTCTCGCATCCGAGGCCGTAGGCGTCCAATGGCGGCCAGCCAGCCGCACCACGGCTGAGTCGCGCGGGCGCGGTTATCCGCGCTATTACTGGCAATTGTGTGATTCCCGCGTCGATCATCTTGCCAGCCATAACCAGGACTACCTGTACTTCCAAAGCCCGTTGCGCGGCACGTTTGAACTCGAATACGATATCCCGGGCGTGATCTGGCGAGATACGCAACTGGTCGTCGGCGGCGGCTGGGTATGGCCGCTTCACGGGTGGACGACTTACGCGCGCGGTACGCTTCGGGAGGAACAACCCCGGAGCCCAATCGTCCCGCCGTTGACGAGCGTCGGCACTATGATGCACGCGCGCACCGTGGTCCGCGACGGCGCGAGCCGGACTTACATCAACGGCCGTTTGATCCATGAAGAATCGTTAGCGAGCGAATACGATCCATGGCCGGCGATCCGCAACGTCGAACGTTTCACGGGATTCGCCGAGAATCTCCGCTTCACGGGCCGGCCCGAGATTCCCGCGGAATTGCACCTAAGCGAGCAGGCAGGCCTGATAGGCTGGTACGACTACTATGACGGCATGGCCGGCGGACCCGATGCGTGGCGACTTCAAGGCAACTCGCCTGAAGGCGCGATGATCGTCGGGCGCCGTTTATCGGAATTGTCGGGTACGTACGCTGAGAACTTGTTCCGCTATCACCGGCCGATGCTCGAGGACGGGGCGATCGAGTACGAGTTCTATTACCGAGCGGGCGAAATCGACTGCCATCCCGCACTCGATCGCCTGGCGTTTCTGATCGAACCGACCGGAGTTCGCATTCACTGGATCACCGACGGCGCTTACGACCGCACGGAACTTGCGGCCGACAATGTTTTTGAAGACCCGGCCTGCCGCCGCGGCGCCACTGAGTTGCCTTTGGAAAACGACGCATGGAACCGGCTCTCGCTGGCATTGAAAGGCGACGTCGTTCGCCTGCGGCTCAACGAACGACTGGTTTACCAGCGCCGATTGGAAACGACGAACCAGCGGACTTTCGGCCTGTTCCACTACGCCGATCAATCTGAAGCCCGTATTCGCCGCGTGCTGTGGCGCGGCGATTGGCCGCGCAAACTGCCGCCCGTATCACAGCAGGAGTTGGCGGGCCGATACGGCGATTTCCTCGACGCCCGCTTGGCGGAGCTGCCGGCGAAGTTCGAGCACGACTTCGCCCGAGACGGCTTATCCAACGAAGTCTTCACCGTCGATTCTCGCGACGAGAAAGCCGCGATATCGGCGCGTTCCGACGGGTTGCACATCGCTCTTTCCGACGTCGAGGGACATCGCGTCGTGGGCGTAGCGCCGCGTTTGACCGTCGGCGGCGATTTTGACGCAACTGTTTCTTACGCCGAATTCCACGCGACGGCGGAGCGGGAGGAGCGAGCTCTGTTGACTCTGCTGAGTCGGATCGACAGCCGCACGGAGGAGGAATGCATGCTCTACCGCGCGGCCTTGCCGCGAGCGGGCGATGGAAATGACGAGATCCTCGAAACGAAGGTCGCTCGACGGCAAGGCGCTTCGGTGCGCAACAGCTTTGCGGCGCACCAGGCGTTCGAAGCCGCTTCCGGACGTTTGCGGATGGCACGACGCGGGGACACGCTCTATTTTCTCGTCGCTGAAAAGGACTCGCCGAATTTCCGTGTCGTGCGGACCGAGCAAGTGGGAACGGAGGACCTGATTCATGAAGGATTGCGAATCCTGACGCAAGCGACGGGAAAGGGTCGCGTCGAGGTCGTCTGGAAATCTTTCTCCATTCAAGCCGAACGGCTCAGCGGAACGGCAGTAGAAGACGCGTCAAAGCTGGTGGCCGAACTCGACCAGCGGCGAGATGCGCTCGCGGAACGCTTCGTTCACGACTTCGCGCAGGACAAGCTGAGCGTCGATCGATTCCACCGTTGGAACTGCGAACCGCCCGCGGAGCCGCAAGCCGGCGGCCTGCCGCTGGTCGCGCGCGGAACCGACGCCTGGACGGCGGCCGGAATCGCCCCGCACGTGGCGATGGGCGGCGATTTCGACCTCTCCCTCGGTATCGACGCCATCAGGTTCGATCCGCCCAAAGCCGGCGATAACTCGGCCATCTTTTTGCAGATCGAGGCGCCGGGCGACAGGAAGCGATTGTGCAGCGTTGTGTTCGTGGAAGACGACGCCGGTCGTCATCGGGCTTTGGTCGAACTTCGCACGCAGAACGACGACGGCGGGTTCGATTATCGTTCCCCGCATGCGGAACCAGTGGAATCCATCGCACGAATGCGCATCGCCCGTCGCGGAAAAAGAGTGTTCTTGCTCTACTCGTCGGATGTCTCGCGTCCCGATCGTCTGTTGGCGTATGTCGATGCGTCCGACGCCGACGTGGTCAGGACCGGCGTACGAGTTTCCATCCACGCCGGCGGCGCCGGGCGCTCTGCCGAAGTGCGACTCAAGAAGCTGAACATTCAAGCAGAACGCCTGACGGTTGGCGGCAACGAAGCGGAATGAGTGATGGCGCGAGCTTCTGAATCGTCTTCTTGTCTGAGAAATGCTCCGGATTCAAGAAGCGTTTGCCATCACGGCTGAAATTGTACCGGCGTGGTCGTCATGGCGTCGCGCTGGTCCGTGAGCGAGATGAACCAGGTGTTCGCCTCCGCGGGCGGCTTGGGAGCGACGACGGTCGCAGCGCCGATTTCCGCCGGCAGGCTCTTCCAGGTGCGCTTTGATCTCAAACCGCCATCGGTCGTGTAGTGCAGAGCGGCCGATTTGAGCGGAACGGCGCTCGTGTAAGCCAGCCGCACCTGGTCGCCTTCAATGGCCAGCTTGCCCGGGACCGGCAAGGGCTTGCCGCCGCGGCAGAAGGAATCGATGAACAGCCCGATCTCCTGCGGAGCCCAGCCGGCGGGATGGCCGTGGCGCATGTTGACTTCGATCCGCATCTGCTTGCGCCCCGGCACGACGTCGAACGATTTCTGATAGCTGTCCAGCGGATAGTGCACGTCGTTCGTGCCGTTGACGAACAGGATCGGAACGCGGCAATGAACGAGCAGGCTCGATGGGTCGTAGGCTCGAATCCACTGCTCTCGCCGTTCGCCCAGCTTGTCGATGGCCGGCTTCTGCACCGACTCGCCTTCAAACAGAAAGCCGCATCCATAGACTGGCACGGCCGCTTGGAAGCGATCGTCAACCGACGCGACCAGGCAGGTCGTATACCCGCCCCAACTGATCCCTGTCACCGCCGTGCGGTCCGCAATCACTTCGGGAAAGGATCGCAACAGCGAATGAGCCCGCACGACGCTGGCCACGGCGTGGTACGGCCAGTCGTCGGAGATGTCTCCGCCGATGCTATCGAACTTTTCCGTGTGTCCATGACCAGGGCCGCCGTTGGGCAATCGCGTTCGCGTATCTTGCTTGGCAGTCTGGTTCAGGACAGGAACTCCGTCTGCGTCGTAAACCGGATCGATCGGACGGCTGCCCGACAAGTCCATGGCAATCGCCGCGTAGCCGCGCTTGGCCCACAGCCAGGTCCATTCGGCAAACGCGGTTCCGCCGCCGCCGTGAATCAATACCACGCCAGGAAACTTGTCATCGGCTTTCGCCTCGCCGAGCGTCGCCGGAGAAGCGTAAAACGCGAACACCTCCGTCTCAGCCCCTTGGAACCTTTCGCCCGAATACAGCAACGAATGAACCGGGCCGTCCTGCGAAACCCAATGCATCTTGGGCGTCTGTTTCAATTCGGCGAGATTCCAGCGTTCGATGCCCCTGACTTCCTTTTCATGCGATTCCTGCGCCAGCGCCGGAGCGACGAGCAGAAGCGTGCATGCGACGCTCACGTAAAAGCGCCGGACAGAATGGTTCAGAAGCGGAGCGAATAGGGTGCGAGCGCGATGCAAGTGCTTCATCATTGCGGGAAGTTGCTCAATGCTGAGGAGTGGTTTCGGGCGTACGACAAACTGGGCTTTGCCGGGGAGCATCGAGGAAGGAAGTTGCGCGAGCACGCGCGGCAGCTTTCCGGCAGCGAGACTCTGATGACGCGCCCGAGCGGCAAGGCGTTTATCATAATCTGCAGCCAACAGCGCGAGAAGTCAGCATGCGGCTCGCAGTCCGCGCGGCGACGTCGGCTTTGGTCAGGCGGGACTAATCCAACGGAGGATAACGACCTGTTGAATTTGGCCGCAAAAACTCGCTGCCCGGCGCTGCACAATCCGGCGCCATCAGATAAGATCAACGGTTGTTGATGGTTTGGCGGCCGGCACGGCCGAACGGCCCAAAGAGGCGGTGAGGCTCGACGATGTACTTCCTGATCGACTGGCAGTCGCTTGTGACTGCTCCCATACAGCGAGGCACGCCATGCCCGTCGACCAGGACGAACAGGAATTGTCGCCGTTTCGTCTGGGGTGCGATGGTCGGTTGGTTTTCGGCCGCGATGTTGACCGGAACAGCGCTAGGCGGCGAGCTGGACGCCGCGGCCCCTCTGCTTAAGCGTTTCTGCACCGACTGCCACGGCGCCGATGCTGCGGAAGCCCATATCAATCTGCAGCAACTGAGCGCTCGGCCCGCTTTCGCCACCCAGTTCCGCACTTGGGAAAAGGTAATCGCCCGGGTGAAAGAGGGCAAAATGCCCCCGGCCGATTCCGAGCAGCCGTCGGAAACGCAGCGGAAAGAATTGGTCGACGCCATCGCACTCGGTCTCGAAGCGTATATCAGCGAGCATGCCGGCCAACCGGGCCGGATTGCCATGCGGCGGTTGACGAGCGCAGAGTACGCTTACTCGATCGAGGATCTCACCGGGCGGCAATTGATCGACCCGCAGGGATTCGTAAGCGACGCGGTCGGGGGCGAAGGTTTCACGAACGTGGGCGACGTGCAATTCGTCCAGGACGCCACGCTGGAACGCTATCTCGAAGCGGCCAAAAAGGTCGCCTCGCACGCGGTCATCGGAGCGGGGCCCTTGTCTTTTGGCGCCGATCCCGGCAAGACCGGGCGAGAGTTGTCGGCCATTCGTCGCATTCAGCAGATCTATCGCTCGCATGGCTTCCGCACGGCGGCGGGCGAGGGAGGGGAGCCGTTTGGCCTGGAGTTATATCCGAGGGCTTTTTACGCCGCCTGGCGGTTCTATCATCGGCAAGCCCTGGGACAGAGTGATGCAACGTTGGCCGACCTGGCTCGGCAGAATGAATTGGAGCCGCGATTCGCGGAATACATTCACGCCGTTTTGACGGCGCCGGAAAGTTCCTTTCCGACAAGCGAAATCGTCAAGCAGTGGCGCGAGTTGCCCGGACCTGACAAGATTTCCGAACAGGCGGCGAGCAAGACCTGCGACCGAATCTACGAGCGGCTCCGTTCCTGGCAACACTTGCTGGCCTCGGCCTCTTCGGATGAGGAAGAGGCGCCGGTCTTGACCGCCGGAGCAGTGGAGCTGACGAGCGAGCGTTCGTTCAAAGCCACCTTGGATTGGCCGGACGATGCGGCCGTCGCCACGCTCGAGTTGTCCGTGCTGCCGGTCGCCAACTCGGCGGCCAGACCGCTTGTCCTATGGCGCAACGCCCGATTGCGCTTCCGCCGCGAGCGGAAGTGGACGGACTACGAGCCGTTGCGCAGGGTCTTATCAACCAAGAGCTCTGCCGCCCTGCAGTTCGGGCGACATCCGGCGGGCGCCGAGATCGACGGCAACGACTTCGTGCTGGGAGCGACGGAAAGCCTGCTGCTGGAATTCCCCGTTCCCGCCGGCGCGACAAGCGCGCAGCTCATCGTCGATGTTTTGCTCGATGGGAAACACGGCGACGAATGCGTCGTCCGCTGCACGGTTTCCGACGGGGTCAACCCAGGCGAAACGGCGGCGTCGACGGGGACGTACTCGGCCTTGTTGGCTGATCCGGACGGCGCCAACTACCGCTGGCTGAAACCCGGCATCGAGGAATTCGCGAGCAAGCTGCCGGAAATCTCGCATCGCGAGCCGGCCCCCTCGGATCGCGATCCGATCCCCGCTCCGGTCGACGGCACGTACAACTCCGTCGAGCGCAATCACTTCCACGCCACGATCAAGTACCACCGCGACGACCGGTTTCTCGTCCAGCATTTACTGGACGACGCGACGCGCCGCCGGCTGGACCAGGCCTGGGCCGATCTGTTGACGTCGTTCGACTATCACGACGAGTTCTTCCGCGTCGTGGCGAAGAAGTACGATCTGCCGGCGGACCGTCGATTGGCCGAGCTCGACGCCGATTGGATCGCGACGCTGCCGGCCGAGCCTCGGGCGTTTGTCGAACGGTTGCACAACGGCTATGTCGCGGCGCAACACGCCCTGGAAGCCGCCGAGTCGCAGCATGTCGGGCAGGCGTTGGCCTTTGCCGAGCGTGCCTGGCGGCGTCCGTTGAGCGCTACCGAACAGGAGCGGCTTCGCGCGTTCTACAATTCGTTGCGGCAAAATGCCGAACTGGAGCACGCGCCGGCCTTACAACTTCTGCTCGCTCGCGTTCTGGTCGCTCCCGCGTTCCTGTACCGGGCGGAGTCGCCGCCGGTTTCGACGACCGAGGCGCCGCTTACCGATTGGGAACTTGCCGGCCGCCTGAGTTATTTTCTCTGGTCGTCGATTCCCGACGATGAACTTCGCCGAGCTGCGGCGGACGGTCGTCTGCACGAGCCGGCCGCGTTGGCCGACCAGGCGCGACGAATGCTTCGCGACTCTAAGGCCCGTCGCCTGGCGGCCGAATTCTTCGGTCAGTGGCTTGGCTTCTATCGCTTCGACAATCACCGCGGCATCGATGCCGGCCGCTTCGCGGAGTTCACCGATTCGCTCAAGCGATCGATGCATGAGGAAGCCGTTTGCTTTTTTGCGCATATCGTGCAACAAGACAGGCCCGTCGGCGAAATGCTGTTCGCCGATTATACGTTCGCCGATGGGCAGCTTGCGCGGCACTATGGCCTGCCGGCGAGCGAAGCGCAGCAGGCTGAAAAGGTCGAGGAAGTCGGCCAGTATCATCGCGGCGGGTTGTTGCGGTTGGGGGCCGTGCTGACGGTCACCTCGGCCCCGCTGCGAACCAGTCCCGTGAAACGGGGCGATTGGATCTTGCGACGCGTGTTGGGAACTCCCGTGCCGCCGCCCCCCGCCGACGCCGGATCGATCGCGGCCGACGACGTGCAATCCGACGGCCACACGCTGCGGCAGCGGCTCGAAGCGCATCGGCGCGAGGCCTCGTGCGTGAACTGCCACTCGCGCATGGATCCGCTCGGTTTCGCCCTCGAGCATTACGACCCGATCGGCCGCTGGCGTACGCAGTACCGGGACGACCAGCCGATCGACGCCAGCGGAGTGCTCAACGACGGCGTCGAGATCTCCGGGACGGAGGGCTTGCTCGACTACCTGAAGGGCCGGCAGCAGCAGTTCCATCACGTGCTTAGTTCGCGGCTGCTGGGGTACGCTCTGGGTCGCGCGGAATTAGCTTCCGATCGGCCGCTGTTGAAGGAAATGACCGACGAATTGGCAACGGGCGGCAAGTTCGCCGACCTGGTCGCAAAGATCGTATCGAGCAGGCAGTTCCGCT
>DASZUP010000764.1:0-7407 GCA_035547635.1 Pirellulales bacterium | reverse complement strand
CGTCAACCCTGCTTGAGCTTCTCCAGCTCGGCATTGACTTCTTCAATCTCGCGCTCCAGGCGAGTCACGTCCTCGGGCTCGTCCATCTGCTTCTTGGCGCCGGACAGCTGCTGCCGCAGTTTCTGCAGACGCTGGTTGAGCAAATCGATGCGCTTCTTTGCTTTCTTATCCATGCTGGGCGTCGTCAAATTCTCGCGTTACGGAAGGAAACCAATTCGCCTTGCACAAGCGGCGCTTCTCGTCGCCCAGGCGACGCGTGGCGTGCGCCCTGTGCCTCGACCGCCGCCTTGGCCGGCTCGGCGTTTGCTGCTTTCAACGGAATGCCGCGCAGCACCCCGGAGATGCAGACCACGAGGATCGCTAAGATCATGTTCAGCGTCAGCCAGAAGCGGGCGTTCTCGCGAATCTTGGCGAACGCCGGACTGCGGCCGGTCAGGGCGCTGGCCAGAAAGAAGATCACGAAGGCCAGCAGAAACTTGATGCCGAACAGCATGTGGTACAGCCCCTTGGCGCCGTCGTCGACGGTCTTGAGCTGCTTTTCCTTCATGATGATGTTGTAGATGCCGCTGGCCAGCAAAAACAGGATGGCCAGCATCACGAACTTCACCCACCGCGAACGGACCCCTTCGTGCAGCGTTTTGCGGTTCGTCTCATCGAGCGACCCGACGGCGGGCAGCAACGCCATTCGCATGAAGATCGTTCCGCCGACGGCCGTAATGGCAGCCAGGATATGCGCCCACCGCGCGACAATCGCAATCCAATCCAGTTCCACGACGCTGTTTCCCTTCCAAACTGTCAGGCCCCGAATTTGCCTGCTTTACTCTAGCTTTCTCCTGCCGCCCGTGGATCGTAGGCTGCCTGCGGCCGCTTGTCCAGTTCAGGCGAATTCGCGTCAGACTCCCTCGCCCGCAGCTTGGGCCAGCAACCGTTCGGCCAGTTGCAGCCCTTCGTGCGTCGTCCCGACCTGGCCTTCGAGCTGAGCGTCGCGGATTTGCTCCAGCAGCAGCTTGAACTGCTTGCCCGCTCGGATGCCGTGGCGAATCAAATCGTCTCCGCTGACTAGCGGCGGCGGGTTCAGTTCATCTGCAGGCAGTTCAAGCAATTCGCGGCAGCGGGCGACGTGGGCAAGATCGTCGCCGGCGGCCAAGGCGTCGGCTTCGTGCAAGGCGATTAACTCCTCGATGCCCTCGGAGATCAGCAGCCGCTGCAACCGCGGCCAGGGCATGGAACAGGCCGCGCGCAGCGCGCGGCGGCGCTCGGCCAGCCCGCGCGTTCGTTCGGTGTCTGTATTCGAGAGCCGCCAGCGGCGGCAGAGCGTTTCAACCTGTTTGCCGGCCGGCTCGCCTGGCGATTCGATCGCTTCCAGCAGCGCCGCCAGCGCCAGCGGAAAGCTCGGCTGCGACAGCCTGGAGAGCATCAGCAGCACGTGCCGCCAGCGATTCTCTCGCGGCGTTGATTCTACGCCTGCCGGCGCGCCGCTGGGGGCGGACTCAGGCAGAATGGCTTCCAGCAAGCCAGTTTCGCGCAGCACTTCAACGGCTCGGGCCCGGTTGAGGTGGACCAGCATCTGTCGCATTTCCTGCGAGATCCGTTCTGCGCTGACGGTTGTGACCAGCGGGGCGAATTCCGAAATGGCCGCCTGCGTATGCTCGTCGATGGCAAAGTCGAACGTGCTTGCCATCCGCACGGCCCGCAACAAACGCAGCTTGTCTTCGCTGAACCGCGCTTTCGGATCGCCGATCGCCCGCACGACGCGCTTCCGCAAATCGGCAATGCCGCCGACATAATCGATCACGCGGTGTTCGGGGTCGGCTACGAGCGGATCGTAGAACAAGCCGTTGATGGTGAAATCTCGTCGCCGGGCGTCTTCCTGGGCCGTGGTGAAGACCACCGCGTCGGGCCGCCGGCCGTCGCTGTACTGTACGTCATGCCGGAAAGTCGTGACCTCGACCGTTCCGGCCGGCCGGGGGCCGACCACCGCCACCACGCCAAACGCGGCCCCGATCTCGAGCGTGCGGCGATGACGAAAGACCTCCAGAATGGCCGGCGGTCGGGCGTTTGTCGCCACGTCATAGTCTTTCGGCGCCCGCTCCAACAGGCAATCCCGCACGCAGCCGCCCGCCCAGTACGCCTCGAACCCCGCCTCGCGCAACCGCCGGACGACGTCCAAGGCGAAATCTCGCTGCTTTTTCGGATCGAGTTCGGGCACGAGCGGAACCTTACACGGAACGGGGTTTCGACTGGCCCATTATAAGCGCGAAGCGGGCGGCGCCGAACCGGGCGGGAAAAGTCGGCAAGCCCGAGGCGGCGAACCGATGTTCGACGTGGCGCCGCTGCCCTGCTCCCCTTTGCGGCTTGCATTCCTACCCTCTTTTGCAGGGAGCGAAATCGCGTAGAATAGCGAGACGGGCGTCGCTACGGGGGCGCTCAGCTTGGGTCGCGGGGGCCAGGCAAAAGTTGAACGAGGGGCTTATCGCAGGAAATACGTCGCTATGGCCGAAAAGCTGCCGCTGGAAACGACCTGTCACGCGGTGAAAGCCCGGCTCGACGCGGGCGATGATTTTGTGTTGCTCGATTGTCGCGAAACGGACGAATATGAAATCGTCTGCATCGAGTCCGCGCAGTTATTGCCGATGAGCGAGCTGATGGCCCGCGCCTCGGAGTTGGAACCGCACCGCGACCGCGACATTGTCGTGCATTGCCATCACGGCGGCCGCAGCATGCAAGTCACGCGCTGGCTTCGCCAGCAAGGTTACGTGCGGGCTCAAAGCATGGCGGGCGGAATCGACGCCTGGGCCGTTGAAATCAACCCCGAATTGCCCCGCTATTGAGCTGTTTGAAAGCGCCCGGCGTTGGCAGCCGACGCCTTGCAAGGGCGGGCTTGGCGCCCTATAAACAATGGGCTTGCCGAAGTGGCGGAACTGGCAGACGCGCTAGATTCAGGTTCTAGTGCCCGCAAGGGCGTGCAGGTTCAAGTCCTGTCTTCGGCACTCTATCAGATAAGGGTTTACGTCGAATCGGGCGTAAACCCTTTTCTTTTTTATTTCACGGTAACCTCCCGCGATCCGTGGCCACTACCAAACTGCCGACATCCCCGGATGTCGGTTGCTTCGGCCTTGGTAGGATCTGCCCGGATTTTCTGCCTTGGCCGAGGCTTTTTTTGTGCGCCGGCGGCGGTCAAGCTTCCAGCCGCCTGCGACGGCCGGCCGATTGGCGCCGCCGAGCTGCGTTATTTCCACGCGCCGCTGGCCAGGAGATGGCGGAAGACGGGCAACAGTTGGCGCATGGCGCGCCCCCGGTGGCTGAGGACCGATTTGACGGCCGGGTTCAATTCGCCGAATGTGCGGTGGTACTCGACGACCTCAAACAGCGGATCGTAGCCGAATCCGTTGGCTCCGCGATACTCGGTCAAAATGCGTCCGTGGCAATAGTTTTCGGACTCGGCGCGAATGACGCCTGCCGGATCGGCGAGCGTCGCATGGCAGACGTAGTGAGCCGTGCGTCGCTCGAGCGGCATTTCGCCGAGCTCCGCCAGCAAGCGGCGATTGTTGGCTTCGTCATCGGCCTGTGGGCCGGCGTACCGCGCGGAATAAACTCCTGGCGCCCCGTTCAGGGCGTCGACAGCCAGGCCGCTGTCGTCGGCCAGAACCCAGTGCCGCAGATGCTTGGCTTGTTCAACCGCCTTCAGCGCCGCGTTGGCCGCGAAGGTGTCTCCCGTTTCCTCCACGGCCATGGCCTGCGAAAAATCCGCCAGCGTGCGGACGTGCAGTCCCAACGGCTCGACTAGCTCCGCCAGTTCGAGCCCTTTCTTGCGATTGGCCGTGCCGAGCACCAGGATGGGAGAAGGAATTGCTGCCAAGGCGTGCGCTATCAGCCGAGTTTGCGTCTGACCGTTCCACCCCTGCTACGATAGCGTGGTGAGCGACGCGCCGTCTGTCAAGCAGCCGTCAGTTGATGCTGAACTCAGTTGGCGCTAAACAGGGGGCGATCATAGCTGCGGCTGATCGGCCGCTGGGGCACCTCGACCGGTACGGCCTGAACGTCGAAAGGAATGCCGACCAGCGTCTTCGGCGCTCCGACTTTAGGCGACGCCTGACCAGGCTGAAAGGACTTCTCGGCGCTGAATGTTTCCATCAGCGCGTGCAGTCGAGGATCGAGCTCGATCTGCCCGTCGGCGCGGGGCGTGCCGACGGCGTTGAAACTGCCGACGGTCACCATGCTGGCATAGCGATCGTGGAATTCGTAGGCTTCGTACCCTTTGGCGCGCAGGGCCATCGTCAATTCATGAGCTTTGATCGCCGCTTCTTCCAGCCGGCTGGGCAACTTTTTGCCCTTCTTCTCGACTTCTTCGATGAGGTTCTGGTCGATCAGCACCGCGCCCGTAAACGTGGCGACTTTGCAAGAGTACTTGCCGGGGCAGTTCAGCAGGCTGTGCTTCACCGGCTCGTTCATCTCCAGCACGACCGGGTCCAGGCCCTTGGGAACGAAGTAATCGTCCGGCAGCAGCGGATTGGTGGTGATAAACGCGTGCCCCATCGGACCGCGCGGCTCCTGCTTCAGGCCCACCAGCCGGTGGACCTCCTGCTGCATGCGACGCAGGTTGGCGAGCGTACGGTACTCGCCTTTGCCTTCTTTAAGCCGTTTTTCCGTATCGAGGCAGTCGGGCTGGGCCGTGCGCAGCTTGTTCAGCGTCTTCTGGGCTTGGGGATCGTCCACCGCAGAAAAGTCGCCGACCATCACGGCGATTTCCTTCATTTTCTCTACGCGGTAGCGCCGCCTGCGCTGGTGGTACTGGTTGGCGCCGCGGTTCTTGTCGTCCTTGGCGAAGTCAAAGTCGACCTCGTGGGTGTAGGCGCGCAGCTTGTACCGCGTGCGCAGTTCGTGAACCAGCTCCCTGGCCTGGTCTTCGGCCTCGTCCCCGGCGAACGAAGCGCACATGATGATCCACGGACCGTGGTTTTCGGCGATCGGATACAATTCGTCGGGATCGGCTTCAATCCGCTGGAAGATCGCGATCTTCTCCCAAGGGGGCGCCGCGTCGACGCGCGCGGCCGGAACGGCGACGAGGGTCAAGGCGACCAGCAACCAGGTCTGAGGCTTCATGCGACGGTTCCTTCCACTAGGCCTTCGCCGCGTCTGCGCTCCGCCGACGCCGGACGGCGCGCGGAGAGAGCGGGCGATTCACGAACACGAAAAAGCCAGGCAGCGCCGCCGGGACGCGTTTCGCCCCGGGCGGCCAAGAAATGGGCCGCAAGTGTAGTGGAAGCGGCCGCCGGCTTCCAGGCCGATTCACGCCCTTTTCGGCGTTTTCAGAATTCCAGTTCCCGGAATGACTTGAAGCCGATCGCCAAGGGCCCGGCGGTGGCCACAACGCCCAGCACCACGCTGGCCGCGTTGCCCAGCAGCAGCCAATTCCAGAGCCGCTCCTGCGTGACGTGCATCGGAAAGTTAAGGCCTTCGGCGGCTGCCAGATAGAAGTGGCAGGGCACGGCCGTCAGCAATACCACGGCGGCAATATAGGCGGTGCTGATCACCAGGTTCAGCGTGCCTCCGAAGCCGGCGGCAATTCGCGACGGCGAGTCGTCTCGCAGGTTGGGCATTTTGGCGCCCAGGCCCACGGCAATGCCCGACAACCCCGAGCAAAGCACGATGCACGCCAGCACATGAACCACGATTACGATGGCCGAGACGCGGAGCATGAAGTCGCTGAGCAGGATCAGCAGCGTGCTGGGCGCCACCGAGCCGACCGCGGCGAACAGGAACTTGCTCCACAGAATCGTTTCTCGCCGCACCGGCAACAGCCCCAGGATCCAGAAGCGGCGCCCTTCCAGGCTGATCATCGGAAAGATGAAGCGCGTGGTAAACGTCGAGAGAATCAATCCGATCACGGCCAGGTTGAGAAAACTGATCATGTTGACCCAACTGACATAGTTCACGTCATAGCTGAGCCGACGGATATTGAGAAAATACAAGGCCAGCAGGCCGAAGAAGATCAGAAATTGCAGCCACTGGACCGGATCGCGGCGAAACAGCCGCAAGTCCTTGACGATCAGCAGCCGCATCTTGGGCGTGAGGAAAAACGCTCCGCGCAGCACGGCGTTGTCGACGAAAGCCGCTTTGATGCGCTTTCGCGAGGGCCGTTCGGCGTGCAAGGCATGGAAGCCCGAGCGATAGAGGCCGCCGGCCGCCCAGGTCGCCAATTGGTGCAGAAACAAAGCGTTGGAGATGGTCAGTGCCAGAAACATCACGCTTTCCGACAGGGCCGAACGGCCGGCCGCGGTTTGCCAGTCGGCATGCACGGCCTCGAGCAAACCCGAGCTGAGCCACCAACTAGGCAGCAAGCGCGTTTCGCTGAAGCGAAGCCGCGCGAGCATTTCCTGGAACCAGGCGGGCGTGAGCAGATCGTTCTCGATATTGCGGCCGACCGACCAGGCCACCGCTCCGCCAATGCAGGCCGCCAGCGCCACGCCCAACCAGACCAAGCGCCGGCGATTGCCGGGCAACCAGCGCACGATGATCAGCACCAGCAAGGCGCCCAACCCGCCGGGGATGTACACAAAACTCAGCATGAAAGGGATGATGGCCAGGTAGTAATACCAGCTTCCGCCTTCCACCACGCCGTAGGCCGCCAACATCGGCGAGCCCAACAGCAGAAAGCCCCAACTGCTGAACAAGATGGCTTCCTGGAACTTGTGCAGGAATACGCGCTCGATCCGCGCCGGCAAACTGAACAGGAACCGCACTTCCGCCGAGCGGAACAGGCTGCCGTACAGGATGATCGCCGTGGAAAGCACCAGCATGAACGACAGCGAAACGAAGAAGATGCTGAATACGGCCCGCGCCGTTTCATCGTGGGTGACCGGCTCGGGGATCGTCGTCTTCAGAAAATGAAAGCCTTCGGCAAACAGTCCGAATAGGCCGATCCACAATAACCCGGTCAGAATGGTCACCAGCGTTACGCGCAGCCGCGCTTGTTCGAGCGACTGGCGCCAGATGTTCGCGGTCAGTCGCCAGCGGAGCCGCCAGAACAAGCGGGCTTCTTCCGGGGCGCTGAGCAGACGAGAGCCGGAAGCCGGACGAGGCGGCGACGAAGAGGTAGAGGCCGTCATGCGGTTGCGGTTGATTGATCCGTCTAGAGGTTGGGCCGTCTAAGGGTTGTGTTCCAATGTCGTGGCCGGCGCTGTCATGCGGTCGCTGGCGGCCGTGACTTCCAGGAACAGTTGTTCCAGCGAAGTATGCTGCTGCGACAACGAGTGCCGCAGTTCGTCCAGCGTTCCCGCGCACAGCAGTCGGCCGCGATCGACAATGCCGATCCGATCGGCGATTTCTTCGGCCACGTCGAGCAGGTGGGTCGACATGAAGACCGCCGCGCCGCGATTGGCCCGCTCGCGGAGCAGGTTCTTGACC
>DASZUP010000763.1:0-5155 GCA_035547635.1 Pirellulales bacterium | reverse complement strand
CGGAGCAATCACGCGCGAAGCATGCCGGCGATTGTGGTGCACGCGGTTCTCCGCGACGATGCGCCGCTCGGCGGGTTCGATCGTCGCCGGCTCGCCCGTGTTCGGTTGCGGTTCATAGAACGGCGCGCCGGTGCTGGCCACTGTGACGCGGATGCGGTGCCCGGCGGCGAAGATCTGGCTCAGCCAACCGACGTCCAGGGCAATGCGGTAGACGTTGTCCGGTTCCATGAAGACCTGTTTGTCAAACCCTTCGCGATAGC
Source organism: Pirellulales bacterium (assembly GCA_035547635.1). Lineage (GTDB taxonomy): Bacteria > Planctomycetota > Planctomycetia > Pirellulales > JAICIG01 > JAICIG01. Next base: position 4,895 of record DASZUP010000763.1, on the reverse strand, counting down.
GCGCGCGGCGAACCATGTCCATGATCAAGATCGAGCGGCCATCCGGATAGACGTCGCTGACGCGGACGATGACATCGCTATCGGGCGCCGATGAAGAGACGAACAGCTCCGCTTGAACCAGCCCCGTCCACTCGACCGGGGCGGCCAGCGGTTCCGTGGTAAACGTACGGACCTCGCCTTGGGTTTCAAAGGCTCGCGCATCGGCGGCGCCGGGGAAGCCGCGTCCTGGAATCGACGCCGGATGATCGGGATCCGACAAGAATTTGGTAGCGGCCTGAGAATGGCCGTCATCCGTCTCAGGCCGCTGCGGCTTCAGTGCGCCGCCCGCTTGCAGGTAATACGACGTCGGCTCGGCCGGAATCGGCCAGTCGGCGGCCGTGCGCCACTCGTTGCCCGGCGCGCCTTGTTCGTTCACCGCGCCCATCACGTAATAGCGAACCGTCGGCTCGCGCTCGACGCCGTTGTCGACGCCTTTCAGATAGTGGTCGAACCAGCGGAGCATGTGCGACTCCATCGGAAAGCGGGCGTTTTCCGGATAGGTCAGCTCGCCCGCCCGGTTCGTTTCTTTGTAGCGCCCATGCAGCCAGGGCCCCAACAACAACTGCTGACGGCCGCGAGATTCCGGGCCGCCGCGATGCTGGCGGCCGATGAAGCTCTGCACGGAACCGACGCACATGAAGTCGTACCAACTGCCGATCGTGAAGCAGGGGACGTTCATCTTCTCGAACCAGCGCGAGCAATCCTCGTCAGCCCAATAGTCGTCATAGTCAGGATGCGAGAACCATTCCTTCAGCAGCCGCTCGTTATCGTCTGGATTTCGGCAGACGGCGGCCATGGACTTGAACCGCTGCGGCCGGGTGATCCCGCCGATACGGTAGCCTTCCTGGAACAGGCTCAAGCCGGTATCGATCATGTACTGGCACGTCAGGTGCGGCGGAGCCGCCACGGCCAGGAAATTCTGGGCGAACCCGGCCTGGGAACTGCCGAACGTGCCGACCTTGCCCGTGCTCCATGGCTGCGAGGCCAGCCACTCGACCGTGTCATACCCGTCCTGCAGTTCGCCCCAGCCGAGCGCTCGGTATCCGACCCAGGCGCCTTCCGAAAGATGCGTGCCGCGGAAATTCTCCGCGGCGACCACATACCCGCCGGCGGCCAGCCGCGCGAACGATTGGCGGGTTTGCGGAGCGCGCAAGTCGGCGTAACGCTGCTCGTACAGTACCGGCCAGGGTCCGTCGCCGGCCGGAAAATAGAGATAGGCCGACAGCTTGGCGCCGTCGCGCATCGGAATCATGACGTGCTGCTCTTTGACGCCGCCCAAGTCGAGCGGCTCGTCAGCCGCGCCGGCAAGATGGCATTCAAGCAGCGTGAAGGATAAAACAAAGTAAGTCAAAAGACGGGTGAAACGGCGCATCGGCGGAAATCCTGGCTGCGGGCGGGAAGAACTGGGGGACCGCCGCCAATGTAATCGGCGGCCGACCCGTTTGCGACAGAATTGCTGCATCTGCAGCGGAGCTTTTGCGGGCAGCGCGGCAAGTTTGCTCGGCAGCGACCCGCTAGTACAATATTTGTAGCGAGGCGCGCTTATGGCTAGACCGCAAGAGTTCAGCGAATTGCTGGCGGCGGTGCGCGCCGGGGACCAGGACGCGGCCGCCGAGCTGGTGCGGAGGTACGAGGCTCAGGTTCGCCGGATCGTCCGCGTACGTTTGACCGACCCTCATTTGCGGCGGCAACTCGACTCGCTTGACGTCTGCCAATCAGTACTGGCCGACTTCTTCCAGCGGGCGACGAGCGGACAGTTCGAGATCAATACGCCCCAGCAGCTCGCTGCGTTGCTCGCCAAGATGACGAAGAACCGGTTTCTCAAGCACGTCGAGAAACAACAGGCCGCCCGGCGCGACATTCGCCGGCTGATTCAGTCCAGCATCGACGAGTTGCCGCTGGTCGCCCGCGATGCAACGCCAAGCCAGATTGCCGCCACGCGGGATCTGCACCAGGCGATCAGGGACCGGCTCAAGGGCGATTTGCTCTGGCTGACCGAGCAGCGTCTGGCGGGTCGGACATGGGTCGAACTGGCGCGGGAGAAACAGGCGACGCCGGACGGGTTGCGCGTGCGCTGGGTGCGAGCGTTGGAGCGCATCGCCGAGGAACTGAAGAGCGCAACCGATGGTTGAGCCCGTAGAATTCGCCGATGTCGTCCGCCTGATCGCCGCAGATCAACAAAAACATTGGATGTGCGGGCGGCGGCATCTGCTGGAAGACTATTTGCCGCAGCACCCCGGCTTGCTGGAAGCGCACGAGTCTCTTCTCGATATCATCTATAACGAAGTCCGCTTGCGAAACCTGACGGGAGACGTCGCCACCGTCCAGGAGTATTTGCACCGGTTTCCGCACTTGTCCGATGAACTCGAGCCGCTGTTTCAGGTCCACAGCGCGCTGGAGTCGGCGTTCCCTGAGTCGACGTATTCCGCCGCCGCCTTCGCCGCGCAACCGGAGATCCCGCGGAGCATCAACTGGCCGCAGTCGACGCGGCCGATCGCGATCATCGACGAGGAGTTTGAAGCGCACGTCGTGCAGCGCCGAGCGAGAGACGACGGCCAGCAGCGCGTGGGAATCATCTTCTATTACCGCGACGAGGCGCCGCTCCGTCGACCATCCGACGGCCTGCGATTGATGCGCAAGATACCGAGCGCCGGCCGGGCGGTCGTCTATCAGGCGATCGACGCCGTAAACAACCGGGTCATCGCCGTCAAAATCTTATTGAATGGCCCTTATCTCTCTACGCCTGCCTGGGAAGAGCTCAAGCGGCAGATCGACGTTTTGAGCGGCATTCGCCACGCACATCTGGCAACCGTCTTCGGAACCGCAGAAGTGGAGGATCTGCCGTGCGTCTGCATGGAATTCGCTGACTGCGGCAACTTGTCGCAACGGCTGCAGGTCGGGCGCATGTCGACAGAAGCTGCGTTGGACCTCGCCCGCCAAATGGCAGCAGGCCTGACGGAATTGCACCGGCGCGAATTGGTCCATGCCAACCTGAAACCCACGAACGTGCTGCGCGGCATCGACGGGCGCTGGAAGTTGAGCGACATGAGTTGGAGCGCCGTCGTACCGGCCGTGCTCAATGTGGGCCTGCTGGTCGAACGCCCGCAAGAAAAAAAACCGGTGCGCCAGTTGATGCGTCACCTCGTCGGCGGCCTGCAGCCGCCGCCGCACCTGGCGCTATTTTTCAGCGAGCAGGGCTGGCGAATGGGCGATGCCCGGTATCTGGCGCCGGAAATTATGGCGCCAGATTACCGAGGCCCGACGGCCGCCCAGGACGTGTACGCCCTGGGCGCCATTCTGTTTGAAGCCTTGACGGGGCGACCGCCGTTTTGCGGCTCGACGCCCGGCGAGACCTTGCGGCGAGCCGCTGAGGAATCCGTCGCCGACGACCTGAAAGCATGTGGGTTGCCGCCGAAACTTGAGGAATTCTGCTTGAAATGCCTGGCCAAACAGCCGCAGCAGCGGCCCGACATCGAACAATGCACCGCTTTTCTGGGCGCGCCGCTCGAGGACGGCGTCTGCGAATGAGGGAAACGAAAATGTTCGCCTTCCTGGCAAAACCGGGTTCAACACTGTATCGGCGGAAGCGTGCGCGGCACGCGGCGATTAACGCGGCATGCGGGCTCTTTTGAACGCAGCGGTTCCCATCCTGGAGCGATCCATGCACATCCGTTGCCCCCATTGCCAGCACCCAGTCGAATTGCTCGCGAACCGGCCCGGCGAGGACGATCCCTTGGCCGATTGTCCGTCGTGCGGCAGCCAGCTCGATCTTGACGGGGAGGTGGCGACGAGCAGCCGCGAGCCGATGAAAGCCATCGGCCATTTCGAGCTGCTCGAGCGCGTCGGCAGCGGCCACTTTGGCGACGTCTGGAAGGCGCACGACCAGTCGTTGGACCGCATCGTCGCCGTCAAGATACCCCGCACGCGCGGCCTCGACCGGCGGACGGCGGATCTCTTTCTCAGCGAAGCTCGGGCTGCGGCGCAATTGCGGCATCGCCACATTGTGCCGGTGTACGAAGCCAGCCGCGACGGCGAGCACATCTATATTGTCAGCGAGTTTATTCACGGCGTGCCGCTGTCGGATTATCTGCGGACGAATCGCCTTACCGCTCGCGACTCGGCCCAATTGTGCCGCACCATCGCCGAGGCCCTTGACCACGCGCACGACGCCGGCGTCGTCCACCGCGATCTGAAGCCCGGCAACATCATGATGGACGGCGAGCGGAATCCGCACCTGATGGATTTCGGCCTGGCCAAGCGCGACGCGGTCGAGATGACCGTGACGGTAGACGGCAAGATCCTCGGCACCCCCGCTTACATGTCGCCCGAGCAAGCGCGCGGAGAGGCTCAGGCCACCGACCGGCGCACCGACATTTACTCGCTCGGCGTGATTCTGTACGAGATGCTGGCCCGGCGCCGTCCGTTTCAAGGCGGAGCGCGACTGCTGGTCCGGCAGGTGTTGCACGATGAACCTCCGGCGCCGCGCAGTTTCGATCGCTCGATTCCGCGAGATCTGGAAACCATCTGCCTGAAGGCGATGGACAAGCAGCCTTCGCGGCGCTACCAGACGGCCGAAGAGCTGGCCAACGACTTGAGCCGCTACTTGCGCGGCGAGCCGATCACGGCGCGCCGCGCCGGTGCGCTGGAGCGGGCCTGGAAGTGGACGCGCAGAAATCCTTTGGCCGTGGCGGCATGCCTGGCCGTTGCCCTGGCATTTGCCGGCGGCGCCGCGCTGTTCGGCGGACGAAACTCCGAGAGCGCGCCGGCGCCGCAACCGACGGCGGTCCCGGAAGTCACGACGCGTCCCGTGCTGATCGAAACAATACCTGCCGGCGCTCGAGGCGTGATGGTGCCGA